>NZ_JBFAKW010000137.1:0-23096 GCF_040655955.1 Streptomyces sp. NPDC050263
AGGCCCGCTGGACCATGCGCTGGAAGACCGCCCTGAACGCCTTCGACATCACCTTCGACGGCCGACTCTCAGCAGCCCGTCAGTAGCCCCAACACCCTGGTTACACCGCTCGTTTGACAGACCCTCTCCCGGGAATCGAGGTTAGACCGTGTGCGCACGCCTGTGGGTTCGCAATGCCGTCCTCAGGGCGTCCGCGACGCGTTCGACCTGGCTCATGGTGAGTTCGGCGTGCATGGGGATGGCGAGGTTGCGTTGGAAGAGGTCCGCCGAGACGGGGCAGGCGTGCTTCGTCTTCTCGTACACGGGCCGCAGGTGGGTCGCCCACATGCCGTGCCCGCAGCCGATGCCTTGCGCCCGCAGGTCAGCTGTGACCCTCGCGCGGTCCACGCTCGGGTCCATCGTCACCAAGTAGGACTGCCACGCGTGAGTGCGGTTCTGCGGCACATGCGGCAGCGAGATGAGCTCGTCGTCTGCGAGCAGATCGGCGTAGCGCGCTGCGACGGCGCGCCGGCGCTGCCGCAGTTCGTCTGTCCGGGTCAGCTGTACCCGCAGAATCGCGGCGGCGATATCGGGCAACTCGTAGTCGTAGCCGATCTCGCTGAACTCCGCGATCGGCAGGCCGCCGACCCGCGCCTGATCGACGATCCCGATCGAGGAGCGGGTCCGCGCGGCGGCGGTGAAGGCCGGATCGCGGGTGAGCAGTGCACCGCCCTCACCGCGCGTGGCCCCGCTGTGCCCGTGGAAGGACAGGCAGGCCACCGGTGCGAGTGCACCCGCTTTGCGTCCCTTGTAGCTCGCGCCCACTGCACAGGCGGCGTCTTCGACGAGGAACAGGCCGTTGCGGTCGGTGACCCACCGCAGCTCCGTGTAGTCGGCCGGCAGACCGACGGTGTCCACCGCGATCACTCCCACCGTGCGAGGACCGATCAGGTCCGCGACCGCCCATGGATCCACGGTGCCGGTATCGGCGCGCACGTCAGCGAAGACGGGGACGGCGCCGACGTGGCGCACGGCATGGGCAAGTGCCGGGAACGTGTAGTCGGCGACGATCACTTCGTCACCCGGCTCGACGCCGCACCCGAGCAGTGCCAGATGGAGCGCGACACCGCAGTTGCTCACCGCGACCGCGTCACCGGCCCCGAAGTAGTGGGCCAGCTCCGCCTCCAGCGCCTTTCCCTGAGGGCCTTGGCCCGCGGGCAAGCCCGAGGAGAAGACCTTGGTGACGGCGGCCAGTTCCCGCTCGCCCAGACTCGCGTGTACCAGGGGTATCGAATCCATCGTGGCCGCCTCTTGTGTTGACGCGCTGCTGCCGGACGGCAAACCGGCGGGGTGGACGGTAATTCGTCGCGCAGGGACGTGATCTCCTTGACGCCTCGTAACAGCGTTCGTAGTCGGGTGGTGGATGCGATTGCTGCAAAGTCCTACGGCAACCCGGCTGAGTCAGGAACGAACCGTCCCCGTTCCCTTGGCCCACGCCTCTATGAGCTCGGTGGCCTGGTCGGGGTTGAGTCTCGGATCGCACAGCGTGGTGTAGTGCCGTTGCAGTCCGTCCTCGTTCTCCACCGATCCGCCGATGCATTCCGTTACATCGTCGGCCGCGACCTCTATATGAAGTCCGGCAGGGTGCTGTCGCAGCCCTTCGAGGACGTCGCGGAATCGCAGCGCCTCTGTGATCACATCGGTGAGATGGCGTGTTTTGAGGCCGAGGCTGGATGTCACCGTGTTGCCATGCATAGGGTCGCTCAGCCACACCACCGGGTGTCCCGCGTTCGCCACCGCGCGGACGATGGGCGGCAGGGTCTGCTGGATCCGGTGGTGGCCCATCCGCGGTATCAGGACGAGGCGACCGGGCTCACGCCGCGGATCGAGCGCCTCGCACACCCGCAGGATGTCGTCGACGTTCGCGGTCGGCCCGATCTTGCACCCCACCGGATTGACCACGGTGGAGAGCAGGGCGACATGTGCCTGGGCCGGCTGGCGGGTCCGCTCCCCCACCCATGGCAGGTGGGTCGAACTCAAGTACAACTCATCAGTGTCCGGGTCGCGTCGAACCAGTCGGGACTCATAGTCGATGACCAGGGCCTCGTGGCTCGACCACGGTCCGTCCACGGTCGACGGCCGCCCGTCTCCCCGGCGGTGCGTCCGCATCGCTCGCTGCACGGCGGCGCTGGCCTCGTAGGCCCACACCATGCGCCGCGGGTCTGGCTGCCGCGTCTGCGGCACGGCAAGCTCAGAATTGATCATGTGCCCCCGAAACGGCGGGATCACCAGTGCGCCATGGTTCTCGGTCAGTTGCGACCTGGGTTTGGCGAACTGTCCTCCCATTCGGCCGACGCGTATGACACGGCGACCGGTGAGCTCGCTGAACCGGCTCCCCAACTGATCGATAACCTGGAGCTTCTGAGCCGTGTGGCGGGGCGTGCACTCGTAGAGGCTCTCCGCGCAGTCGCCCAGCTGGAGCAGTAGCGCGTCGGTCGTCAGCAGGTCCGCCAGCGACCACCGCAGCTGCCGGATCTCCGCGGCCGGCTCCAGGGGCGAAACCGACTCCAGTGTCCGACATGCCTCGTGGTAGGCGGTGTGGTCTCGCCACTCCGGTTGCTGTGCCGCCGGCCTGCCCTCCCACGCCCCGCGGTGGGTGACGTCCGCCGTAACGCCTGATGGCTGCATGTGTGCTCCCGTCGAGGATGTGCACCGCCCGGTGGAGGAGTGCGGATAGCGTGTCCCAGTGGCTGGCACCCGCACATCACGTCTTCGCGCTGCCTGCACGCCCCTTTTCTAGCGTCCGCACTGTGCGGCGAGGCTGGGTGAGGCGTGGCGACGGTGCACGGTGAGCCGCCGTCGCCCGGGGTCGTGCGGCATCCGAAGACCGATGAGCGCGTTCGCGCCATCACGTCGCCGGCTGACGACCGGTGTGCGGCGCGAACGCGGGAGACAGCACCGGTCGAACACCTCACCCGGCACCCCTTACCCGCCGGATCACGGCGGCCGGGTCCGGATGCGGCTTGTTCCCGCGCCAGGCCACGTGGTGGTCGGGTCGGAGAAGGACGAGGTCCCGTTCCCAGATCTGCCGGGCGTCGGCGTCGGTGACCACGGTGTGGGCGACCGGCATCCCCTGGGCGGCCGCCGCGTCGAGGAGCGGTTCCGCGCGGCCGTCGCCTGCGAAGTCGACCAGCGTGAAGGACGGCGCGAAGCGATCGAGGATCGGCGTGCCGCCGTCGAGGAGGAGGCCGGGCGGGCGGCTTCCGGGCCAGGTCGTCGGCGTGTACTCCCGGGGGCTCCACAGGGGTTCGGGAGCGTCCTCGTGGCAGATGACGGGCGAGTCGCGGTAGCGGTAGCCGAGCTCGATCCCCCGGTACTCGTTCTCGCCCCGCTCGGCGTCGAGATAGGAAGCCACGACATCCAGCGGGGCGCCCTCGCGCAGCAGCGTCCCCGCCTTCAGGTGCACACCGAGGTGCCTGTGCGAGGTGTGCATGTTGCGCAGGCCCACCGGGTGGCGTTCGGCCTGGTAGCTGTCCAGCAAAGTCGGGCCGCCGAAGCCCTTGACGAGAGCGGCGGTCTTCCAGGCCGCGTCGATCGCGTCGCCGATGCCGGTGTTCATCCCGTAGGCGCCGGTCGGGAACATGCGATGGGCGGAGTCGCCGGCAAGGAGGACCCGTCCGGCGCGGTAACGGTCCGCGATCATGAAGCCGGGTCGCCAGCGCGAGGTCAGCAGCACCTTGTCGATCTTCAGCTCGGATCGCATCGTATCCAGCAGGAAGGCCGCCGGATCGGCCGGCGGTATATCGAACTCAGTCGGCTCCAAGCCGTTGACATGTGCCGTCCAGGTGTCCACCTCGTCCTGGGCGATGATGACGTATCGGAAGGCGAAGTAGTGCCAGAACCGGCCGTGCCGGTGCAGAGTGTCCAGATCCCGGCTCTTGAAGTGCACCATGAAGGCGCCGGGCAGCCCGGGAACGTCGAAGCCCTCCTCGCCGATGCCCGCGACCTCGCGGACCCGGCTCGACGCGCCGTCGCACCCGATCACGTAGCGAGATCGCAGCAGGACCTGCTCGTCGGTCATCATGTTGACCAGACGGCTGGTCACCCCCTCGTCGTCCTGGGTGAGCGTGTCGAACCGCAGGCCGCAGCGCAGCTCGACCAGCGGCTCGCGCCGGCAGTGCGCGCGCAGCACCGGCTCCAGCTCGATCTGGGAGATGCGCTGGCCCGGCTCGGCCGGCTGGGTGCCGTCGTTCTGCTCCGCGATACGCCGCCGTTCCTCGGCCACCGAGGGAAGCCTCCAGGTGGTGATCGGCTCACCGGCGAGGCCCGTCGACCAGATCACGTCGGCCCGGTGCTCGGGAGCGACGCCGGCGGAGCGGATGTCGTCGGCAATGCCGAGCTGATGGAAGAACTCCATGCTGCGGCTGTTGACGTAGTCCAGCTTGGGATGGACGGAAGTCTCGACGCCCTGGTCGACGAGAATGCAGCGGACGCCCTGGCGGGCGAGCGCCAGAGCGGCGACCATCCCGACTGGGCCTGCGCCCACGACCAGAACCGGTACCGGATCCACGATTACCCCTCCAAGAGTGGTGGGTCGGTTCGACCGCCCCGCACAGTCCGCAGTCGGTCAGTGTGCTTCGCCGGATGTCTTGCTCTTCCGGTCGGGCCCGCCCGCGCTCACGCTCGCGGTGGGCAGATGTGGCGGTCAGTACGCAGTCTCGGATCGACGCTCCCGCACGGGCATGACCCATTCACGGGATTCCGACAGTCAATGAAGACATGGCGCGCGTCCCCCGCCGAACGGCGTGAACGTGTGATGGCCGGGGTCGACGGCGGGGCCGATGGTGGCGGCATGACGTCGTTGCCTCAGACCGAGTCGCTGCCTCGTACCGCTGCGTGGACGTACGACGACTTCACGAGCGCGGAACTCGACCCTGCCCTCTGGACGATCATGTCGATCACAGGGGGCGACGGCGAACGGCACCGGTACCGGGACCGCAACGCCCGGGTGCGCACCGGAGACGGGCGACTGGAGCTGACCGTCAACCCGTTCACCCGCTTCCACGACACGGACCCGCGGCAGAACAACGCCAAGCAGATGTACCGGTCGGTGCGGCGCTTCGCCGTGCCGGCGGCGGGCCGGCTGACGTTCGAGGTCGCGATGGGGGTGCGGACCCACGACCAGGTCCCCTACGACCTGCTCGACGCCTACGGCACCGTGAACGTCTTCGACATGGAGACAGGTGTCGTACTCAACGCCGCCGCGACGAACGACACCGTGTACGCGGTGATCGAACGGCTGGCGCTGCCGAACGTGACCCAGCCGCACGAGCGCTACATCCACCGGGTGGTGCTTGACGTGCCGACGGAGCCGGGCCAGGAGCACCGGTACGCCATCAGCTACCGGGCCGACACGTCGGAGGCGGAGTTCCATGTCGACGGCCGGCTCGCCTATGAGACACGGCTTCCGGTAGCGGTGGCGAGCTTCAACGCCGGTATGGCCCTGTTCTCGGCCCGTGATCTCTCGCGCTACACGCGCGCGGAGCGGGAGCACGGACAGGGCGCGACCGGTCAGTGGGGGCCGTGGCGCATGACGACCGGCGTCAGCTGAGCAGTTCTCCGCCGTCGATGTTCAGGTTGATGCCGTTGATCGCACGGTTCTCCAGCAGGAACCTGATCGCGTGGGTGCAGTCCCCCATCGTCACTGCCCGCTTGGTGAGCGCACGCGTCTCGGCCATCTCGCGTGCTGTGGGCTTGTCGCTCCAGAACGGCGTGTCCGAGACGATGCTCGGGTGCAGGGCGTTGACCCGGATCGGCGAGAGCTCCACCGCCAACGTCCGTACCAGCGCGCCGATGCCGCCGTTGGCGGTCGTCACGGACGTGGAGCCGGGGTAGGGCCGGTGACTGGCCAGGCCGCCGAGTAGGACGGCCGCGCTGTCGTCGGTCATCCGCGGGGCGAGGGCGTGCAGCACCTCCGTGTAGCCGGTGAGCTTCACCGTCAGCAGCCGGATCGCGTCAGCCGGCCGGTACTCGCGCACCGTGTTGTGGTCCCGGTCGAGCGCCGCGAGCACCAGCTGGTCGACGCGCCGCACATCGGCCAGCGCGGCCGCGATCCGCTCCGGGTCGGCCAGCTCCAGGGTGAGCCCGCGGGTCCGCCCGCCGATCTCATGGGCGACGCTCTTGGTCCGCTCCTCCGAACGGCCGGTGATGACCACTTCGTCGCCCCGTTCGGCGCACGACTGGGCGAAATGCCGCCCGATTCCCGACGTTCCGCCGATGACGATGACATGAGAGCGATCAGACATGGACGTGGTCCTCCATCGATGGGTGATGTTCGGGCAGGAAACGTGGCGGTGTCGGCTCAGGCCCCCAGCCCAGCCAGCACGTCGGCCACGGTCAGCGGCACCGCGCAGCGGTCCGCTGCATAGCGGAGCGCCATGAGGTGGTCGTCCAACGAAAGATCGGCCAGGGCGTCCGCCACGAGGAACGGCTGTATGTCGCGGCTGAACGCGTCGCATGCGGTGATGAGGCAACCCATGTGCGCGTAGACGCCGCAGACGATGAGTTGATCTCGTCCGGACCGCCGCAGGCGCTCCTCCAGATCGCTCCGGAAGAACGCGCTGTAGCGCCACTTGGTCAGCACCGTGTCGCCCCGCTCGGGGGCGACCTCGTCGGCGATGCCACGATCGGCCTCCTCGACCCCCATACCGGGACCCCACAAGTCGTGCAGCAGCCCGCGATCCTGCCGACTCATGCCGCCCGGCTGCGCGGTGTACACCACCGGCACCCCAGCCGTTCGCGCCGCCGCGAGCAGCTTGGCGACGTTGCCGACGAGCTCGGTCAGCGGCGACAGCCCGGCCGGGAACGGGCGCAGGAAGTACCTCTGCATGTCATGCACCAGTACGACGGCGCGGCCCGGCGCCGGGCGCCAGGTCACCGCCGTGGTCGGCACATCGCCCTGACCGGGCATGCGGTACGGCGCGATTGGGGTCATGGCCATGGTTCGCCTCCTGAGGTCGGTCCGGCAGCGTCACACGTGCAGGGCGGCGCCGCCGTCCACGTAGAGGTCGTGCATCGTCACGTGGCCGGCCTGGTCGGATACGAGGTACGCGACGGCCTCGGCCACGTCCTGCGGTCGAGCCAGCTTCCGCAGCGGGATGCCGACGCGGTACGCGGTCGGCGAGCCCTCGATCAGCTGCCTCGGATCGGCGCCCTCGCCGAGCATCGAGCGGAGCATGGGCGTGTCGGTCGAGCCGGGCGAGACGACGTTGCACCGGATGCCGTAATCGGCGAGCTCCAGCCCCAGGCACCGGGTGAACTGGGCCGACGCCGCCTTGGACGCGGCGTACGCGGACATCTCCATACGCGGCACTCCGGCGGCGTTGGACGCCACGGTCACGATCGCTCCGCGGCGGTGACGGATCATCTGCCGGGCCACCGCACGGGACACGTGGAACACCCCGCAGGCGTTGACCGAGAAGATCTCGTTCCACTGCCGGTCCGACAGCTCGACCACCGGGCCGGTGTGGAGCACGCCGGCCGCGTTGACGAGGATGCCTATGGGCCCCAGCTCGTCCTCGACGCGCCGCACGAGCGCGTCCACCGGCTCGCTGTCGCACACGTCCGCGGAGTAGCCGCGGACTGACGCGCCCTCGGCCTGGAGCTTGGTCACGACGGTGGCGAGCGCCTCAGAGTCGCGGTCCACGGCCGCAACATGCGCCCCCGCGCTCGCCAGGGTGTCCGCCACGGCGGCACCGATGCCTCGCGCCGCCCCGGTGACCAGGGCCACCGTGGATTCGATTCCGGTCAGTTCCATCATCAACTCCTGCTGGTGGTGGTGGCCTGCTCGGCGTCGTACCCGAACAGCCACTCATGCCGCTCCAGACCCGACGAGGTCTGTGTGGAGGCGTCGCGACGACGTTGCGCGTCTCCGTCGGCCAGGTGGAAAGTCGTCGCGTTGGCGCGGGACTGCTGCTGGATCCGCGTGGTGCGAGGCAGGCGGATCCGCTCGTAGTGGCGCAAGGCTGCGCCGAGGTTGCCCAAGCCCGTGTCGGCCAGACAGGCCGCGAGCACGACGGCGTCCTCGATCGCCTGGTTGGCGCCCTGCGCTTGGAAGGGCAGCATCGGATGCGCGGCGTCTCCGATGACGGTCACCCGTCCGGCGCTCAGCCGGTCGAGGCTCTCGCGGTCGTGCAGCGCCCATCGGCTGACCGTCTCCGCCGCGCCGATCAGCCGGGTGACGTCCGGATGCCACCCGGCGTACGCGGCCGTGAGCTCGGCGCCGTCACCCCGCGCCGACCAGGACTCGTCCCGCCAGTCGGAGGCCGAGACGGTCGCGCCGAAGCTCACTTGCCGACCGGAGGACACCGGATAGCACACGCAGTGCTGGTCCGGTCCGAACCACAACCGCACCCGGGGATCGGCAGCGAGGAAGGGCACCCGGTCGGCCGGCACCAGGCCCCGATAGATCGTCTGCCCGGAGTACCGTGGCCGATCGGCCACGATCTGCTCGCGGGCCACCGAGCGGATGCCGTCTGCTCCCACGACCAGTTCCGACGTCACCGTCGTACCGTCGGACAGGTGCAGCCGCGCTTCGTCGGCGCTCTGCGTCACCGCGGTGAGGCGGGCGCCGAGGTGCACCCGGTCGGGCGGGACGAGGGAGAGCAGGAGGTCGTGCAGATGGGCGCGGTGCACGGCGTAGTACGGCGCCCCGAAGCGACGGTGGCACAGGCCGCCCAGCTCGGTGCGCTGCAGCAGGCTGCCGTCGTCCCAGCGGCGCATCTCGATCGCCTGCGGCGCTACCGCGGCGGCTCGCAGGCGGTCGCGCAGCCCCAGCCGGTGCAGCAGCCGGGTGGCATTGGGCGTGACCTGCACGCCCGCCCCGGCCTCGGTCAGCCGCTCCGCCTGCTCGTAGATGTGGCAGTCGATACCGGCCCGGAGAAGGGCGGCGGCGAAGGTGAGGCCGGCGATTCCGGCCCCGGCCACGGCCACCCGTAGTTGCGGCATGTCGTCCGCCTCAGTAGTAGAGGAGCGCTTTGCCCCAGTCCTCGTCAGGCCCGAACAGGCTGCGCGGTTTGACCACATCGGGCATGGCCGTCAGCGCGTCGTGGGGGATCAGCGTGCCCGGGCGCAGCCCGGTGACCTCGCTGTCCACGCCGAAGGCGGACCGTACTGAGGCCGTCAGCTCCGCCACGGCGGCCGTCCGATGCTCCTCGGCCACCTCGATCTCGATGCGCAGGACCGCCGGTTCCGCCCGCGCCCGCCAGAACAACACTCCGTAGGACTCCGGGAGGGAGAAGACGAGCTCCTCCAGCCGGTGCTGGGTGATCGTCGCGCCGCCGACCCGGTAGCCGAACGCCGCCCTGCCGAGCACCTGGACCGTGGGCAGGTTCCAGCCGCAGTCGCAGTCGTCGTAGGAGACCGCCACGTTGTCCTCGAGGTTGTAGCGCAGCAACGGCATCGCCTCCCGGAACAGCGGCGTGACCACGAGCTGGCCCTCACCCTCCACGCCGACCTTGCCGGATTGCGGGTCGTACACCTCGAACAGCGCCCGGTCCGCCCACAGGTGCATCCGACCGTGCGGGCACTCGCCGGCGAGGCTGCCGGTCTCCGTGGAGCCGTACTCCTCGATCACTGGCACCCCCCACAGTCGGCTGATGCGGCGGCGGCGGGCGGAGGTGAGCGGCTCGCCGCCGACGAACAGCGCACGCAGCGCGGGGAAGTCGGCGTCCGGCCGGTGCCCGGCCGCGTTCGCCGCGACGGCCCAGATGAGGCATTCGGTCGGCACCGACCAGGTGAGCGTGACCCCCAGATCGTGCATGGTCCGGACCACACGGGCGTACGGCATGGCCAGCGACCGGTTGTCGCCCGGCACCACTGTGGCCCCGCACAGCCGGCCGGCGGCGTGCGCGAGATGCCCCGTCAGCAGCAGCGCGTAGGGGGTGCGCACCAGGAAGACGTCCTCGCTCGACATCCCGATCCACTTGCGGGCGAAGCGCTCGGCCAGGTCGGTCCAGTCGTCCGCCGTGTAGTACGAAGGTGTGGGCTGGCCCGCGGTCCCGCTCGACTCGTGGTAAGTGGCCAGCCGCGCCTTCGGGACGGCGAGCATCCCGAAGGGGTAGTTGTCCCGCAGGTCCTGCTTCGTCGTCAGCGGCAGCCCCGCGAGATCGGCGGCGGTGGCGGGCAGGGCCGCCGCGTCCAGCCGCCGACGGTAGAACGGCGAGCGGGCCGCCCAGCCGACGGTCTGCGACAGCTGTTTCTCCTGGATGCGCTGCAGCTCCTCCGGCCCGTGCCACTGGCCGAGTTGAGGCAGGCTCGATTTTGCGTCGTTCACCGCTTCTCCTCTCCTAGCAAACGATGCGCGTTGTCCCAGGCGATCTGCCGCCACTGCTCGGGCGGCAGCGACAGCACCTGGAACTTGGCAAGCTCCACGGCCGGGTGCTGGAGCGGATACTCGGAGCCGAACACCACCCGCCCGGCGCCGAGACGGCTCACGGCCGCCTCGGCCACGCACGTGTAGCCGCCGGAGGTCTCCAGCAGGATGTTGGGTTCGTCCCGGATCAGAGCGAGGGCGTGGAAGTCGATGTTGCCGATGCCGCTGTGTCCGAGTACGAAGCTCACCTGCGGGAACCGGCGCGCCAAGGCGACCAGGTCGGCCACCCCCGCACCGTGCCGGGCCAGGCAGACCACGTACACCGGGTGACCAAACTCCGTTGCCACACCGATGAGTCCGACCACGCGGGGATCGGTCAGACCGACGCCGTGCACCGCGGGCGAGATCTCCAGTCCGCGGAATTCGGCGGCCCTGGCCCGGTACGCGTCGGGCGAGCGGTGCGGGTTGGCGAAGAAGAACGGCACCAGGCGCCCGTCGGTGCCCGCGCAGGCGTCCAGCACCGCGTCGTTGTCAGCGTCGGTCTCGACTTGCCCACCCTCGACGAGCTGGCGGGACAGCCGGTCCAGATCGATGGTGCCGCCCGCGCACACCACCGCCCGCGTCAGCCCGCATTCGTCCAGCGTCGCCAGCAGCCGCTCCGCGGCCCCGGGCCGGGGAGCGAGACGTACGTGGAAGTCCAGCACGGGCTGTGCGGCCATCGCGGTTACCTCTCGCTCCCCTCGCGGCCATCACTCACTTTTCGATGCAGAACTCATCGATCGGGTAGCCGACATGCCGCTGCTCGACCGGCAGACAGCCGAGCACCTTCGTGCCCTCCGTCAGCTCCGTGACGTTCAGCACCGTGCCACCCGGCCCGAGCACCCGTACGTGCCAGTCGTCCTGGACTATGAGGTTGACCTTCACACCCGAGGGCGCGACCGCGTCGATCGCGAGCAGTGGTCGTGTCTCGATCTTGACCCGGCCCACGGTGACGACCCGTGACTTGCCCTGCGCGTCGACGGCCAGCACGCGGCCGCCGGAGACGAGCTCGCTGAGGTAGTTGGTGCGTCCGTCGGCCGACAACGTGTACGAGTGCAGCGCGCCGGCGTTGACCCGGAACGGCCGCGTCGGCATGTACGGGAGCGGGTGGGTCTCGCTGCAGCAAAGGATCATGCCGGTGGAGTGGGAGCCAACGAGGATGCCCTCGTCGAGCCCGAAGTTCGTGCAGGTGTCGACGCAGGCCCGCTCCCCCATCCCCGCCCGGCGGATCCCGGTGACCTCCAGCTCCACCAGCTGCAGGTCCGCGGCCTTGCTGACCGCGGCGGCCCTCAGTTCGGTGGCCTCCCCCACGGTGCGCGGGGCGAGCATCACGCCGTCGGAGCCGTGCTCGAGGACACCGAAGACGATCTCCGCCTCCTCGACGTCGGCCACCTGCGTGATGATGCTGCCGTCCGCTCCGGCCGCGGCGGCCAGCACGATCTCAAGCGGGATCTTGGTGGGGTCGCGGAAGTACAGCAGGCTCCACCTGTCGTGGCGCGCGGCGCGGCAGGCGTCCTCAAGGCTGTCGGCGTCCGTGATCTCCACGAACCGGCCGAACTCCACATCGGGGTGCTGCTGGGCCAACGCGGCGGGCTCTCCGTGCCTGGCCGGCTCGACGATGACGAGGTCGGCGGGCGTCAGCTTCTCGGGCAGCGGCCGGTTCTGCGGGAACAGGACCTTCTTCACCGTCGGGGGCAGCGTCTCCAGATCGGCCGGATCGGCCGCCACGACGGCGTCCACCCGCTGGTGAACGGCCTCTTCGACTATGGCCTCCTTGGCCCCGTTGACGTTGCGGATGTCCAGCCAGCACAGCTTCACAGGTATCTCCTCGGCGAAGGTCAGGGAGTGTCAGGACGTAAGGGCGAGCCGGTCGTCGACGCCGTCCCGGCCCGGGACGTGCATCGACTCGTGCACCAGCCGCGCAATCGTGGCTGCCAACCAGCCGGGCTGGTCAGCCTGGAAGACGTTGCGTCCCATGGCCACGCCGGCTGCGCCGCCTCGCAGCGCGTCGGACACGTAGGACAGCACGGTGTCGGTGTCGGCCGAGCGCGGGCCGCCGGCCACGATGACCGGGATCGGGCAGGCTCGGACGACGTCGGCCATCTGCTCGGGTGTTCCCGCGTAGTCGGTCTTGACGACGTCCGCGCCGAGGTCTGCGGCGAGCGTGGCGGCGTGCGCCACCAGCTCCGGCGCCCGGGAGTCGGCGATCTGCGGTCCGCGGGCGTACACCATGGCCAGCAGCGGGACGTTCCAGCGTTCGCACTCCCCTGCCACGGCTGCCAGATCGGCGATCTGCCGGGCCTCCTGGGGCGACCCCAGGTTGACGTGCACGCTGACCGCGTCGGCGCCCAGCCGCAACGCCTCGTCCACGTGGGCGACCAGGTATTTCGCGTCCGGATCGGGAGCGTGCCTTGTGCTCACGCTCAGATGCACGATGAGCGACATGTCGCGGAACCAGCCGTGGTTGACGTGGCGCAGACTGCCCTTGTGCAGCACCACGGCGTCGACACCGGTGCCTGCGAGCTCACCGAGCAGAGAGTCCAGATCGCCGCGGCGCAGCGGTCCGTCCGTGACGGAGTGATCGAGCGGTACGACGAGCAGCCGCCCGTCGCCCTGGCGGAAGAGGCGCCGCAAGCGCAGACTCCGAGCGAACGGCGCGTTGTGTACAGCCACTGTGCCCTGCCTCTCTCAAGCGGTCGCGGAACGGCCGGAGTTCGTCGCGGACGCGACGTCTGTCGGCTCAGGCTCGTCGAGGTGGAACTCGCGGTGCAGGGTCTCGACGGCGTCGACGACGCGTTCCCGCGGCACGATCACGGAGAGCCGCATTTGGGAGGTGGAGATCCAGCTCGTCGGAATCCCGGCGCCGGCCAACGCGGACATCAGCCTGGCGGTGTACTCGGGACGGCTGAGCAGGCCCATCCCGACCACCGACACCTTGCCGACGTTCTCGTCGAAGTGCACACCCCCACCGAAGGTGGCCGTCAGCTTGTGAAGTGCGGCCCGCACGGGTTCGGCCTGGCTGCGGCGGATCGTGAACCCCATGCGGAACTCGTTCTCGTAGGGTCCGGACCTGGCCACCAGGTCCACCACCGTCCCCTGGGCTGCCAGCACCTCGAACACGTCTGGAGCCAGGTCCCGATGGCCGTCCCGGCAGTGCACCAGCACGCGTGCGACGTCAGTGTCGTCGGTCACCGCCACGACGGCTCGCCGGGTCTCCAGCAGCCCGGCGTCCTGCCGGTCGACAACGGTCGTCCCTGGCGCCTGCGTCGACGCGTTACGGACGTGCACTTCTACCCCTTCCATGGCGGCCAGTTCGATGCAACGGGTATGCAGCACCCTCGCGCCCGCGAACGCCATCTCCGCCATCACGCCGGGTGGGACCCACGGCAGGCAGCGAGCTGCGGGCAGGATGCGGGGATCGGCGCTGAAGACGCCGTCCACGTCGGTGTAGATCTCGCACACCGATGCGCGCAGCCGCGCCGCCAGCGCCACCGCGGTCGTGTCGGAACCGCCGCGGCCGAGCGTGGCAATGTCCCCGGCGGGGGCCACCCCCTGAAACCCTGTGACCACGGCGACCTTGCCGCCGTCCAGAGCCGACCGCACCCGGTCGACCCCGATTCTCGTGATGAGCGCGTCGCCGTGCCGGTCAGTGGTCTGGATTCCGGCCTGGTGCCCGGTCAGCGAGATCGCCGGCGCCCCCAGCCCGTTCAGGGCGAGGGCCATCAGCGCCGCCGACTCGGACTCACCCACGGCCAGCAGCTGATCCAGCTCCCGGGACGGATCGGCAGCACCGACGTCGGCTGCCAGCCGCAGCAGATCATCGGTCCTGCGGCCACGCGCCGAGACGACCACGGCCACCGCCGATCCGCGCCGCCGTGCCGCCAAGATCCGCAGGGCGGCGCGACGGACGCAGTCGAGCGTCTGCAGGGAAGTACCGCCGAATTTCTGGACCAGCACATCCACAGTCAATTTCGCCGCCCCTCGCCGAACGTCGTATCGGATTGGGCTCGACAGTAGGCGGGCCGTCGCGCCGGGGCCCACTACTCGCCCGAGTAGTGACACCGCATTCAGCAGTTCACGCCATGCCACCGGGCGTAACCGAAATCACGCGATGGCGGCTTCACGTCATGTCCGGTGCCTGTCGCCGCCGCAATATCCAGAGGGTGATCTGATCTCACGCGAAGGGGAGCAATATGCACGGGACGGATTCGAGTACGGCCAACTCGCCGGACGCTCCGGCCGACCTCGGCGACGCGTTGACCGGCCTCGGTGCGGACGGGCACGCCTTCGCCCTGCTCTACCGGCCCGGCTCGGCGCCGGACGCGCGCGTGGAGGTCCTCACCGGCGAGGTCCGCGGCGTGGGCAGCCTCGCCGAACTGCCCCTGTCCGACGGGCCGGCGGGCGGCGGGCGGCACGACCTGCTCGTGGCGGTTCCGTACCGGCAGATCACCGAGCGGGGCTTCGCCTGCCGCGACGATGACGCGCCCCTGCTCGCCATGCAGGTCGCCCGGCAGACCACACTCAGCCGCGATGAGGCGCTGGCCTACCTGCCCGAGCAGGACGTACGCGTGTCCGAGGCAGGCTTCGACATCAGCGACGAGGAATACGCGGCAACCGTCAAGCGGGTGCTGAGCGAAGAGATCGGACAGGGCTCCGGTTCCAACTTCGTCATCAGACGTTCCTTCACCGCGCGGCTGGAGGACTGCTCGGTGCGCACGGAACTCGCTGTCTTCCGGCGGCTGCTGACCGGGGAACTCGGGTCGCACTGGACGTTCCTGTTCCACACCGGCGCGGGAACGTTCATCGGCGCATCACCGGAACTGCACGTCGGCATGGCCGACGGCACCGTCTCCATGAACCCCATCAGCGGGACCTATCGGCACCCCTCGGCCGGCCCGGACGTGTCCGGGCTACTGCAATTCCTGAACGACCCGAAAGAGGCCAATGAGCTCTACATGGTCGTGGACGAAGAGCTGAAAATGATGGCGCGCATGTGCACCACCGGCGGCCGGGCGCACGGCCCCTTCCTCAAGGAAATGGCGCGCCTGACCCACTCCGAATACATCCTGACCGGCCACAGTGAACTCGATGTGCGCGAAGTGCTGCGGGAGACCCTGCTCGCACCGACCGTAACCGGCAGTCCCCTGGAGAACGCCTTCCGAGTCATCGCCCGCCACGAGACCACAGGCCGGGGATACTACGGCGGCGTCCTCGCCCTCATCGGCCGCGATGCGGTCGGCAGCCGTAACCTCGACTCGGCGATCATGATCCGGACCGCCGAGGTCGGCAACGACGGCCGTCTCCGCCTGGGCGTGGGCGCCACCCTGGTCCGCGACTCCGACCCGGACTCCGAGGTGGCCGAGACCCGGGCCAAGGCTGCGGGCATGCTCGAAGCGCTCGGCCTCGCACCGTCCAGCAGCCGCGTCGGCGGCCGGACCGCCCCTGTGGGAGCGGCCACGCCACCGGCCGCCGACCCTCAGGTGCGCCGGGCACTGCAGAGCCGCAACGCCACGCTGTCTCGGTTCTGGCTCGCCGGTGCGCACCGCGGCGGACCGGACCCGGCGCTGGACGGGCGGCGCGTGCTGCTCGTCGACAACGAGGACACCTTCATGGGGATGCTCGGTCATCAGCTGCGCGCCCTCGGCCTGAAGACCACGATCACGCGCTTCGACCGTCCGCTGCCGCCGGAGGGATACGACCTCGTCGTCGTCGGCCCCGGCCCGGGCGACCCGCGCGACATGACCGACCCCCGGATGCACACGCTCCGGGCGCTCACCCGCGACCTGCTCGTCGGCTCCGTCCCCTTCCTGTCCATCTGCCTGGGCCATCAGATACTCGCCACGGAGCTAGGCTTCGACCTCGTCCGGCGCACGGTGCCCAACCAGGGCGTCCAGAAGCGGATCAACCTGTTCGGCCAGTCCGAACTCGTGGGCTTCTACAACACCTACGCCGCCCGCTCGGAGCACGACTTCGTTCCGGGTACGGGACAGCGCAAGCCCATCGAGGTCAGCCGGAATCCCCACACCGGCGAAGTGCACGCCCTGCGCGGCACGGGGTTCCGATCCGGGCAGTTCCATCTCGAGTCCGTCCTCACCCAGCACGGCCCACGCATCCTCCGTGACCTGCTCGTCTCGCTGCTCAGCGACGCGGGAGACACCGGCGTGGCGCGCGTCGACGCACAGCACCACGGCGGACGCGTTGAGTAGGCGCGCAATGTCGCCGGACAAGCGACCCCGCCGGGCCGCGAACGTCGCCCTGCTGGTGATCCAGGTGCTCCTGGTGCCGTTCTATCTGGCCGCCGGCTCCGCGAAGCTCGTCGGCGCGGAGCAGATGATCGAGTTCTTCGACCAGATCGGGGCCGGCCACTGGCTCAGGTACCTCACCGGCACCCTCGAGATCATCGGCGCCCTCGGCCTGCTCGTGCCGCGTCTGACGGGTCTCGCCGCGCTCGGGCTGACGGGCCTGATGACCGGCGCGGTGATCACAAACCTCGTCGCCGGCACGCCCTCGCTCCTGGCGATGGTCCTCCTCCCACTCGTCGCCGTGCTCGCGTGGGGACGGCAGGACCGCACCATTGCGCTGCTCCGCCCGCGGTGACACCGCCGACGGCGCTGGCCACGGTGCCGCCGTTCGGACCGCCGACTCCTACCCGTGACCGGCGTGTGCGTCTCCGAAGTCCGTGGTGACTCCGTCGTAGGAGACGAGCAGCATCATTCCCTGCTCGGCGTGGGGCAGGTTGTGGCAGTGGTTCATCCAGATGCCGGGGTTGTCGGCCTTGAACGCCACCTCCCAGACCTCTCCCGGCCGCACGTCGAACGTGTCCACCCACAGGGGACTGCCGGATGAGGGCTTGCCGTCCCTGGACAGGATCAGCACGGGATGGCCGTGCAGATGCCAGGGGTGGGTCTCCAGGCTTCGGTTGACGACCTTGAACCGGACGACATCGCCTTCGGTGACCAGCAGGTCCGGGATCGATGGGTGCCCCAGCCCGTTGACCGTCTGCGCGTATGCCGGCCGGCCGTCAACCATGGCGACCGCGCGGTCCAGGACGAGGGTGAAGTCCCGGTCGGCGGCGTACGGATCGAACGGGGCACGGGCAGGCGTTCCATACCGCAGGAGATCGAGCTCCGACCAGTCGGAGGTGTCCTCGATCCGCGGCTCGTCTTCGGCGTCGTCGTCCGAGCGCAGCAACACCCCGGTGTCGCCGTCGTTGTCGAGCACCAGCGCGACGGCCGTGTCCGGCATGACGAACACCAGGTCGTAGCGCCCGCCGGCGGGCAGCCGCAGGCTCACGTCACGGACCTGCTCGGGATGGTTGAGGTCGCGGCCGTCGATGGCCGAGACCCGGAACGAAGTCCCGGCCAGCGCGAGCCGGTGCGGATCCGAATCAGTGTTGATCAGCCGCAGTCGTACCGCCGTACCAGGTGGTGCGGTCTGTACAGTGCGCCCGTCCTGATCCCCCACGACCACGGTACCGGCGAACGTGTGCACGGGCAGTGTGAGGTCCACCTGCTGCCGGTCGGAGCCTTCACCCGTCCGCTGTCCGTCTCGTGGTGTGACGACGAGCGTCCCGTACAGTCCTTTGCGCACGCCCGGGTCCGATGCCTCGTGGGTGTGAAACCAGTAGGTGCCCACCTGGTCGGCGCGGAATCGGTAGAGGAACTCCTCACCGGGTGCCACCGGACGCTGTGTCAGGTCCGGCACACCGTCCTCACCGCACGGCACGTCGTAGCCGTGCCAATGCAGTGTGACCCCGTCCTCGATGTCGCTGTTGCGCAGCGTCACCTCGATCAGATCACCTTCGGTGGCTGTGATCGCCGGGCCCGGAACCTGGCCGTTGTACGTCCACGCGTCGATCTCACGTCCGGACGCCAGTCGTACGGTGGCCTTCTTCGCGGTGAGCACGTGCCGGCGCCTGGCACCGCCGGGAGACGGACTCCCGAGGCCGCGCAGATCGGCCATCGACAGTGCCTGATAGGAGCCGGACGAGTGAGCTGGGCCGCCTCCGGTGACCACGGAGTCGGTGGATCGGAACAGCAGGCCGACGCCTGTGCCCCCCACACCCACGACACCGGCTCCGACGGCGGTGTTGACGAACCGCCTCCGAGTGAAAGCGGCATGACGGTCCGTCTCCGCGCGAACTCCCTCGTCATCTGCCTCTCGCGCCACGACACGGGCGGTCAGTACGGCGCCGGCCGACACCAGCGAGACCGTGATCAGCGCGGTCGACCAGGTGAGGGGGTACCCGGCGAGGAAGGTCACCAGGAGGCCGGCCAGCGCGGCGTAAGCGGCGGTGAGCAGCGACACGACGCAGCTGGCCGGCAGGCGCTCGCCAGCCGCCTTTCTCGCCGCCCACAGCCGAGGCCCCGCGATGCGCACCGCGGCCACCCCGGCGAGGCCGAGCAACGGAAGTCCCAACAGCACCTTTTCCGCTACGAACCACCAGCCGCGGCCGGCCAGGACCGACACGGCGGCGGCCCGGGTGAGCGTGACCAGGACAGCTGCGATGAGCAGTCCGAATCCAAGCTGGTGGCGCCGGAGGGCCGCCGCGACGCCAGCCCCGAACCACGACACTACGCCCAGCAGGGCAACGGCATGGTCCAGGAGAATCAACTGGGCCGTGGTCACTGAGTGGATTCCGGGGCGGGTCCGGCAGCTCGAACGTCGTCACCAGCGGCCCGCGCAGTGGATGCCGGGGAGTTCGACAGCTCTCGCGCCTGGCGGTGGATCCTGACGGCCACGGCCATCATGATCAGCGCGTTGACCGCGTGCAGGCCGAAGACGAGTTGACCTGCGGTCGTGGTGTCGTCTGTGTCACCGAATGCCTTGGCAATGGTCGCGATCACCGGCTGAGCGATCCCCAGTCCGGCCAGCAGACCGGTCATGCCGACGAGCCGACCGGGCATGCGGGCCAGCGCGGCGGTCAGCGTCGTCACCAGCGCAAGAAGGACGATCATGTAGCCCAGCGCCCGGTGCGGCCGGAATGCCTCGTCGATGGGCGCGTTGTCGAACGCTCCGCTGCCGGCCAGGAAGAACTGCACTGCGATCGCGAGCACGAGCACTGCGGCCAGTCCGGCGATGGTTTTACGCATCGAAGAGCGCCCCTCGGGTTGGTGTGGTCACGGACGTGCTTGTTTCCGTCGGCGGGTTCACGAAGGAATCGTCGCGTCGGCGACCCGGAACGTCCTCCGATGGCGGATGGCTGTGCGTACGCAGATCTGCGTACGGAGTTGGCGTTTGATCGCGCTCTGCGCCGTAGATGATCACGGACAGCCGAGTATTCGGCGTTGCCCGCCCCGGCAGTATGATCCTGGCTATGCAACGCAGAGCCACGCCGTTGGCAAGCATGCGATCCCTGGCGCCGACCGGAACGGCGCACCTATGAACGCAGCAGGCACATCCTCGCTCGGCGACGCTCCGATCAAAGTTCTGCTCGCCGATGACGAGCGTCTTGTGCGATCCGGGTTCAAGGTACTGATCGACGTCGAGGACGACATCGAGGTGGTCGGGGAGGCCACCGACGGTGCCGAGGCCGTCGAGCGGGCCCGTGCGACCCGCCCCGACGTTGTGCTCATGGACATCCGAATGCCGAAGCTCGACGGGATCCAGGCAACCAGCCAGATCGTCAAGACCCGTGGGCTTCAGCATGTCCGGGTCCTGATCCTCACCACCTACGAGACCGATGCGTACGTCTTTGAAGCACTGCAGGCCGGCGCCAGCGGCTTCATGCTCAAGGACGCGGGGCCGGCCGAACTCCTCCATGCCATCCGGGTCGTAGCCGCCGGAGACGCGTTGCTCGCCCCGCGGATCACCCGACGCCTGATCGCCCAGTTCACTGCGCAACGGGTCGCCACGCAGATCGGCGAGGACCGGCTGGCGGTCCTGACACAGCGCGAACGTGAAGTGCTGGCTCTGGTGGGACAGGGCCTGAGCAACGACGAGATCGGCGCTGAGCTGTGCCTGAGCCCGGCCACCGCGCGCACCCACGTCAGCCACGCGATGGTGAAACTGGGTGCGCGGGACCGCGCACAACTCGTCGTCATCGCCTATCGGACAGGGCTCGTCAGCCCTTAGCCGTGATCCCGCACCGTCGCGGCGGCAGTCCCGCCAGGCGGCCGGCGGCATCGCGCACCCTGGTCGTCCAGCAGCATCACAGGAAACGCCCGTCCGCTGCGACATCTGTGCGGAGTCCGGCGGCGAGCTGCCGGACTCCACACAGAAGGTCAAGGAACTGCGGCACCACATTGATCGCATCGGTGAGATGACGCGTCTTCAGGTCGAGCCGAGATTTCACCGTTCTGCCGTGCACGGGGTCCCGCAGCCAGAATCACTCAGAATGCTGGGCTGTGTGTCTGGCTCTCTTGGTCGCCCTCGCCCGCGCCGCCGGTGGCGAGCGGGCCCTTCCGAGTGCGGGCGGCTCCGCCGGTGAGGGCACGGACCTGCAGCTCCGCGAAGCCCGCGTCGTTGCGCTCGGTGCTGCTGACTGTGCCGATATAGCCGAGCAGGAAGGCGATCGGCGTCGAGAGCAGTCCGGGCTCGATGTCAAAGACCTTGAAGTTGAGGTCGGGGAACATGGCCGTAGAGGGATCACCCGACACCCCGTTGGAGAACACGACCATGACCAGGGTCACAGCCATCCCTCCGTAGACCGTCCACATAAGTCCCCGAGTGTTGAAGCGCCGCCAGTACAGCGAGTAGAGGATCGCCGGCAGGACCGTGGCGGCTCCCATGTCGACCGCGGTCGGAATGAAGACGTGGGTGAACAGGGGCACCAACGCAGAACCGAGGACGAGCGAGGCGATTCCGATGCGCAGCACATTGCGCCGTATGTCCTTCAGTTCGGCGTCCGGATCCGGACGCCGACCACGTGCCGCATTGATGTCCTTGGTGAAGGACGTCGCCCCATTGATCAGCAGAGCTGCAAAGATTGCGGCGACTGACATCAGAGCAAGCCCGCCGAACAGGCCGGACGCCCACGTACCGCCGAGGTCGTCCACGAGCTTGGGCAGGGTGATGTCTCGGTGTTCGCCCCTCCTGCCGATGTTGTTCGCGCCGAGTATCGCGACGGCACCGAGACCAAGGATGATCAGGCACTGATAGAACCCGACCGCGATCATGGACGCCCAGCCGGCCGACTGCCGCGCCTCCCGCCCGCTCCTCGCCACGTAGAAACGCATGAAGACCCATGGCATCCCCATGCCACCGACTGCGATGCAGAAGAGCTTCGACAGGTGGACCCACGGGTCCTGCCCCGACAGCGGGGTGGAGCCCTCGCCGAACAGTCGGCCGGGACCCAGGAGATCAAACCCGCGAGCGTCCGGCTTCGCATTGGCCTGGGCGTCATCGAGCAGGTCAAGGACGTTCAGCTTGTACTTGGCCATTACCACCGCGGTCAGCACCACCACGAAGACGGTCATCAGAACCGCCTTGAACACCAGCATCCGGGTGACTCCGGGCATCCCGCCCATGTACACCCACGCAATGACTACCAGGCTGACGACGACGACCACGAGGCCCGCGACGGCTACGTTCGGCTCAGAACTGGTGTCGAACATCCGGGCGCCGACCAAACCGATCGCGGCCAGCATGGAGACCATGAACATGCCGTAGATCGTCAGAGTGACCACTGCCGATGCGATTCGTGCGGGGCGCTCGCGGGCGCGCAGCACGAACAGGTCGCCCATCGTGTGCCCGCCCACGTTCCGCATCGGCGAGGCATAGATCAGCACCCCGACCACCGTGCCCATCATGAAGGCCGTCAGCATGAGGATGGCATCGAAGCCGTTCAGCGCGACGTGCCCGACTATGATGATCACAGTCGAGTACATGATGAACCCGCCGAGCATCGCGAGGGTGTTCTGGCCTGGGCTGATTGTCCGGCCCGCGAGGAGGAAGTCGTCGGGGGTCCGTATACTGCCGCGCGCCGACCTGACGAGAGCGAAGACCACGACCGCGAGGACGATGGCAACCGCGGTGGAGATCGCGGGCGCCGCCCAGGTGTTCTCCACCGGGGGCATATGAGGGGCGGCAAGAATTCCGGTCATCGGAGATCTCCTTCCAGGTCCGCCCGGACCCTCTCGCTGAGGGGATCCAGCCGGTTACGGGCGAATCGCAGGTATGCCGAAGAGACCACCACCACCAGGTTGAGCGACAGAAACACGAACAGCAGGCCCACGTTCAAGGGGCCGACGAGTCCTTCCCGGAAGAAGTCCGGCACGAAGGCGGCGAGCAGGATGACCAGGAACCACCACCCATAGAAAACGACGCTCGCCCAGGTGATGAAGGTATTCGATTGGCGCCGCAAGGCCCTGAACTGAGGGCTGTTGTGCAGCGCGACATAACGGTCACTGTCCGCAGTCGGATCGGTCGTGCCCATGCCACCTCCGCCTATCGAGGACGTCGTGGTGACGACGTCGTCATGTGTGCGCGGTACAGCACTCTCGCGCCATCCCTGCCGCACACGCATGGCCCATTCACGGGATACCGGCGTGCCGCGGCGAAATGGCGCGCCACCCAGGCCGAACCTCGACAGATCAGCCGACGCCTCTGCCACCAAGAGCGGCTGGATGCCGCGGCTGTAGGCATCACAGACGTGATGAGGCGCACCACACGTGCCTAGTGCCGCGGCAGGCAACGTTTGCCCGTCAAGGAGCGGCGTCCGGTGCGTGCTCTCGGTGTGCCGGCCGGAAGTCCTCGTACTGGACGT
>NZ_JBFAKW010000138.1:0-23084 GCF_040655955.1 Streptomyces sp. NPDC050263
CCCGGGAGGCCGAGGCGGCCGACGGCAGGCTGCGCAGCCCGGACACGGGGCTCTGCCTCGACGTCCCCGGCGGACGGGCCGAAGCCGGTGCGCCGATCGTCCTCGCGCCGTGCTCGCAGGCGACGTCCCAGCGGTGGTCCTACCTGGACGACGGTCTGCTGCGCAGCGTCGCCGACCCGACGCTCTGTCTGACCGCCGACCCCGGCCGCCGGACGGCCGCCCTGGGGCGGTGCCTCGTGCACTCCGGCGAGACGTTCTTCGACCTGACGGTCCGCGGCGAACTCCTGCTGCGCAGGGACGGGAACCTGGTCGTCGCCCGCGGCGCGGGCGGGTCGGGAAAGGCCGTCGTCGTCACCGAGCGGGACGGCTCCGTCGGGCAGCGGTGGGTGTTCGACACGGCCGTCGCGGCGGCGGGCGAACCCGGCCCGGAGGCGCGGAAGGCGACGGAGCCGCCGGGTTCGGGCGCCTCTGACGCCCCGGGTTCCCAGGGCTCCCCGGATGGGCAAGCGCCGCCGATACCGGGGCCGATACCGCGCAGCGCCCCGCCCCTCGCGCCCGACGACGTCCCGGGTGCCGCCGAACCCGCCCCGTCCGCACCGGAGTTCCGGACGAGGGTCGCCCAGGTGGGCTGCTGCGACACGGCCCCCGACCCGGCCGGGACACCGGAGGCACCCCATGTGTCCGCTGCGCTGACTGAAGTCGTCGGGGGCGTGATCGAGTCGCTCGGCCACCGAGCCGCGGGACCGCAGTGAACCGGCGGTGAGACCGCGGTGAGACCACGGTGAACGGAAGGAGGGGCCGCCCGAGGGGAGCGGCCCCTCCCTTGTGCAGCGCGCTACACCACGGGACCGACCTGACCCGGCCGACCCGGTAGGCTGCCCGGGAACGCAAGGCTGCCCCAGGACGTCAAACGGGAGGAACCCGCGGTGCACGTGCAGGAATGGCTCGACACGGTGCCCGCGGCCGCCGTCTACGCCGTGGTCGGCCTGGTCATCGGGTTCGAGAGCCTCGGCATCCCGTTGCCGGGGGAGATCATCCTGGTCTCGGCCGCGCTGCTGTCCTCCCAGCACGGCGGGATCGACCCCGTCATCCTCGGCGCGTGCGCGACCGCCGGCGCGGTGATCGGCGACTCCATCGGCTACGCCATCGGCCGCAAGGGAGGACGCCCGCTGCTGGCCTGGCTCGGCAAGAAGTTCCCCAAGCACTTCAGCGAGGGGCATATCGCCACCGCCGAGCGGTCCTTCGAGAAGTGGGGCATGTGGGCCGTCTTCTTCGGCCGGTTCGTCGCCCTGCTCCGCATCTTCGCCGGCCCGCTCGCGGGCGTCCTGCACATGCCGTACTGGAAGTTCCTGATCGCCAACGTCCTCGGCGGCATCGCGTGGGCGGGCGGCACGACGGCGGTCATCTACTACGTGGGCGTCGTGGCCGAGTCCTGGCTGAAGAGGTTCTCGTGGCTGGGGCTGGTGCTGGCGGTGCTGATCGGCGTGGGCTCGTTCCTGGTCGTCAAGCGCAAGGCCCAGAAGGCGCAGGCGCAGGGCGCTTCGCGCGAGACGGAGGCGGAGCCGGTCGCGGCTGCCGAGTGATCGGCGCTCAGCGTCCCGCGTTCAACGTCCCGCAGCCCCCTAGTCGTGGATCTTCCCGTGGGCCTTGGCCAGGTCCGCGTAGAGGGTCCCGTTCAGGGTGACCCCCTGACGCTCCTCCTCCGTCAACTCCCGCTTGACCTTCGCCGGGACTCCCGCCACCAGTGACCCCGGCGGGACCTCCATCCCCTGGGGTACGAGCGCCTGCGCGGCGACCAGCGAACCGGCCCCGATCACCGCCCCGTTGAGCACGGTCGCGCCCATGCCGACCAGGCAGTCGTCCCCGACCGTCGCCCCGTGCACCACGGCGTTGTGGCCGACGGAGACCCGCTCGCCGATGGTCACCGGAAAACCGGGGTCGGCGTGCAGCGTCACGTTGTCCTGGATGTTGGCGTGCCGGCGGACGGTGATCCGCTCCACGTCACCCCGCACGACGGCCCCGTACCAGACGCTCGCCCCCGCCTCCAGCGTCACGTCCCCGATCACCGAGGCGGTCGGTGCCACGAACGCCTCCGCGTCGACCTTGGGTTCCCTGCCGCCGATGCCCACGATCAGCGCCTTGTGCGTCATTGCCGTCTCCTCACGTTCACCTCGTGCCGCTGGTCTCCGGCACCGTACGCCACCTCGTGGGGCGAAGATCACAGGGCTCCCGTCCCTTGGCCGCACCGCGTGCTGAGTACGGTGAGCGGGTGCCGAAGCGCAGGAACACGTTCTCATCATGGCCGCGCCGCCTGGGGCAGCGGGCCGTCCACGCGGGTTGGGCCTGGGTGCAGCGCACGGGCTCCGTCACCGCCGAGCACCCCGGACGGTTCCGCTTCGGCTCGATGGGCGAGGGCACCCGGCTGGCCTTTCCCCTCGGCACGGTGTTCGGGGAGCCGTGGATCCACCTCGGCGCGCACTGCATCGTCGGCGAGCAGGTCACCCTGACCGCGGGTCTGATGCCCGACCTCGACCTCGGCCCCGACCCGATCCTGCGCCTCGGCGACGGCGTGGTCCTCGGCCGGGGCAGCCATGTCATCGCCGACACGACGGTCACCATCGGCAGCGACTGCTACTTCGGCCCCTACGTCTATGTGACCTCCACGAACCACTCCTACGACGACCCGCACGAGCCCATCGGCAAGCAGTGGCCCCGCATGGAGCCCGTGGAGATCGGCCCGGGGTGCTGGATCGGCACGGGCGCGGTGATCCTGCCGGGTGCGCGGATCGGCCGGAACGTCGTCGTCGCGGCCGGAGCGGTGGTGCGCGGCACGGTCCCCGACCACTCCGTGGTCGCGGGCGCGCCCGCGAAGATCGTCCGGCGCTGGACCCCCGCCGAGGGCTGGCAGCCGCCGCTGCGCACCCCGCCCCCGATCCCGATACCGGACGGCGTCACCTCGGACCAACTGGTCGCCCTCTCGGAACTGGACGAGGAGACGGCGGCGAGACTGGCCGACCTCGACGACACGACCGCGTCCCACCTCGCCCGCCTGGAACCGGAGAGCTGAACGAACCCGGCGGGGCCGGGCGCCCCACCCGCGGCCCGACGGATCCGGGCCGCGCGTCCGGTCCGGCGGGGGTTGGTGGCGGGCCGGGTTCGGTGGAGTTTGTGGGGTGAGTGGGTTCGGCGGGGTTGGGTGGCTTGTCTGGGCCTGGTGGTCTGGCGGCTGAGCTGGCCCGCTGGATCCCGTGGGGTGAGTGGGTCCGGCGGGGTTGGGGGCCTGCCTGCGGTGTGACGGTTCTGGGCTGTGCGTCCGGTCTGGCGGGGGTTGGTGGCGGGCCGGGTTCGGTGGAGCCCGTCGGCTGATCTGGCCCGCCGGGCTCGGCGGCTCGGCCGGCTCGGTGGCGCTCGTGGGCTGACCTGACCGGGTTCTGACGGGGTTCTGGCGAGGCTCTGACGGGGGTCGACCGGTGGGTGCCGCGGGTCGGCAGGTCCGGTCTGGGCCGACAGGGCCCGGGAGCCGGACGCCTGCGGTGGGCGGAGGCCGAGCGTCAGCCCGTTGCCAGGAGCAGGGTGCCCACCAGGGCCAGTCCCGCGCCCGCCGCCTGGATCGCGCGGATGCGCTCCCGTAGGAAACCGCGGGCAGCCACGGCCGTCACCACCGGGTAGAGCGAGCCGAGGACGGCGGCCACCGTGACCGGGCCGTGCTGCGCGGCGATGGCGTATGTGCCGTTCGCGGCGACGTCGGCCAGGCCGACCAAACCGAACGCCGGCAGCGCGGTCCACGCCAGACCGCCCTCGGGGAGCGCGGGCGCCCCGCGCCGGACGGCCGCGCACAGCGCCGCACCGCCCGTGGCCACATTGAAGACGCGCTGCACGAACAGCGCGAGGAACAGGCCCGTGACGGTCGTCGACGCCTCGGTGATCAGGACGAACACCGTGCCGAAGCCCAGCGCCGCGACCAGCGTGAGCAGCACGGCCTGCCGTTGTACCGGCGCGCCTCGCAACTGCGGCCCGCCCGCCAGGACGACCCCGACCACCGCGACCGCGATGCCCGCGAACTGGACCGGCCCCGGGCGTTCGCCGAGGAACAGGCCTACGGACACCGGTACCGCCACGCTCAGCGTGGCCAGCGGGGAGACGACCCCCATCGGCCCGAGGGCGAGCGCCTTGTAGAAGGAGAACAGGGCGACCGGACCCACCAGCCCGGCCGCGACCGCGAACCACAGGCGTGGCCCGGCCTCGCTCCAGCCGCCGGTGGCGACCACGATCACGCCGAGGACGACCGCCGCGATCGACTGCGAGACCACGACCACGGTGAGCGCCGGGGTCCGTCGCGTCAGCAGCCCGCCCCCGAAGTCGGCCAGACCCCACAGGAGGCTGGTGGCCAGGGCGAAGAATGCTGTCACGGGTCCCTCGCAGTACAGTTCGGTGCACGATCGGGTGCACCACACCGTAGTTCAGGAAAGTGAACCCTGTCATCCAGAATAATGGACTCCGGTACGGGTGGTACTGGGTGCTGTCGGATGGAATTGGACGGAACTTGTCGGATCTCGACCTGCTGACCCAGTCCCTGGCGCGCAACGTCAAGCACTGGCGCGCCGTGCGGGGCTTCACCCTCGATGTGCTCGCCGCCCGCGCGGGCGTCAGCCGCGGCATGCTGATCCAGATCGAGCAGGCCCGCACCAACCCGAGCATCGGGACCGTCGTCAAGATCGGCGACGCGCTCGGCATCAGCATCACCACTCTGCTCGACTACGGGCAGGGCCCCAACGTCCGGATCGTCCCCGCCGAGCAGGCCGTGCGGCTGTGGCACACCGACGGCGGCAGCTACAACCGGCTCCTGGCCGGTACGGAGGCGCCGGGCCCGCTGGAGATGTGGGACTGGCGGCTGATGCCCGGCGAGGGGAGTCCGTCCGATCCGCACCCCGCCGGCACGGTCGAGCTCCTGCATGTCACGGCGGGCGAGCTGACCCTCACCGTGGACGGCGTCGAGTACCGCGTCCCGGCCGGTTCGAGCGTCTCCTTCGAGGCCGACGCCCCGCACGCCTATGGCAATCAGGGCGAGGCGCCGATGGAGATGGTGATGGCGGTCTCGGTCCCGCCTGTGCCCTGAGGCCCCCGCCCGTGCCCTCGAGCCCGCGCCCGTGCCCCGAGACGCCTGCCCGTGCCCCGAGACGCCTGCCTTGCCCCGAGCGTCTGCCCGTGCCCCGAGACGCCTGCCTTGCCCCGAGCGTCTGCCCTGCCCCGAGACGCCTGCCCGTGCCCTGAGGCACCCTTGCGGGACCTGTACGGCACCCGTCCGGTGGCCTGTGCGCGGCTGTCAGCGTGCCGTCATGCGTGCACCCATCGGTCACTTCGACACCGCCCTCCCCGCCCCCGACTGCGTCGACGAGCTGACGGCCCCGGTCGCCGCCGCCGTACGCGACTGGAGCGGCGGCGTGCCCGCCGACCAGCTCGTCTACGTCGACACCGACCCGCAGTGGGCCGACACCGCCGTCTTCGTGGAGCACTACGGCCGCGAGCTGCTGGAGCAGTCCGCGAACTGTGTGGTGGTGGCCGGCAAGCGGGGCGGCGAGACGACCCTCGCCGCGTGCGTCGTCCTGTCCACCACCCGGGTGGACGTCAACGGCGTCGTCCGCCGCCAACTCGGCGCCCGCAAGGCCTCGTTCGCCGCGATGGACACGGCGGTGGGGGAGACCGGCATGGAGTACGGCGGCATCACCCCGATCGGACTGCCCGCCGACTGGCCGGTGCTGGTCGACTCCGCCGTCCTCGACCTGCCGTACGTCCTGGTGGGCAGCGGACGCCGACGCGGGAAGCTGCTGGTGCCGGGCAAGGCGTTCGCCGGACTGCCGGGCGCGGTGGTCCTGGACGGGCTGGGCGTCGCCTGACCTCAGGCCGCCATGTGGTGGGCGAGGGCGTCGTGCGGATCCGCCTCGCCCGGCGCCGGCGCCGGATCCGCGTGCACCAGGGCCGCCGTGAGCCGCGGTACGGCGTGCAGCAGGGCGTGTTCGGCGTCCACGGCGATCGCGTGCGCCTGGCGTACCGTCACCTCGCCGTCCACGACGACCGCCACCTCCGCGCGCAGCCGGTGCCCGATCCAGCGCAGCCTCAACTCGCCCACCGAGCACACCCCTTCGACCTCCCGCAGAGCCCGCTCGGCCCGGTCCACCAGCGCCGGGTCCACGGCGTCCAGCACCCGCCGGAACACCTCGCGCGCCGCGTCCCGCAGCACGAGCAGGATCGCCGCGGTGATCGCCAACCCCACGATCGGGTCGGCGAGTTGCCAGCCGAGGGCCGAGCCGCCCGCGCCCAACAGCACGGCCAGCGAGGTGAATCCGTCCGTGCGGGCGTGCAGTCCGTCCGCGACCAGCGCGGCCGAGCCGATGTCCCTGCCCACCCGGATCCGGTGGCGGGCCACCCACTCGTTGCCCGCGAAGCCGACGAGCGCGGCCGCCGCGACCGCCGGGACGTGCGTGACGGGACGCGGATCCAGCAGTCGGTCGATCGCCGCCCATCCCGCGAAGGCCGCGCTCGCGGCGATCGTCAGCACGATCGCGAGGCCCGCGAGGTCCTCGGCCCGTCCGTAGCCGTAGGTGAAACGGCGGGTGGCCGCCCGCCGGCCCAGCACGAAGGCGATCCCCAGCGGTACGGCCGTCAGGGCGTCCGCCGCGTTGTGCACCGTGTCGCCGAGCAGCGCCACCGACCCGGACAGCGCCACCACGACCGCCTGCGCGACGGCCGTCACGCCCAGCACGGCCAGCGAGACCCACAGCGCGCGCATGCCCCGGGCCGAGGACTCCAGCGCCGGGTCCAGCTTGTCGGCGGTCTCGTGGGAGTGGGGGGTGAGGAGATGCGCGAGGCGGTGGCCGGGGGAGGGGCGGTGATCCGGGTGCTCGTGCTCGTGCTCGTGCGCGTGCGCCTCGTCGTGGTGGTGCGCGTGTCCGTGCTCACGGCCGTGCCCGTGTTCGTGGTCGTGCGGCTCGCTCACGTCGATCCCCTTCCGGTTCCGGCGGCTCCGGTCGTACGCCGAGGTGGACGCGTGTGTGCCCACGACGCCATTATGTGCGTATGAGCGCACGCATGCACCTGTCACCTGCACACCATGCGCATCCGCGCACCCCCGGCGAGGAGCAGTTCGCCCTCGCCGCCGAGCTGCTCGCCCTGCTCGGCGACCGCACCCGCCTCACCCTGCTGCACGCGCTGACCTCGGGCGAGGCCGACGTGACGACGCTGACGGAGGCCTGCGGGGCGGCCCGGCCGGCCGTCAGCCAGCATCTGGCGCGGCTGCGGCTGGCCGGGCTCGTGAACACCCGCAAGGAGGGCCGGCGGGTGATCTACGCGCTCTCCGACGGCCATCTGCGCCGACTGCTGGACGAGGCGCTGAACGTGGCCGACCACCGCCTCGGCGACCAGCCGGTGCACGACTGACCCCGGTCGCGTGGCTCAGTAGCGCTCGGCCGTTCCGAGGTACTGCTCCGCGAAGGCGGCAGCGGCGGCGGGCGAGGTGAACAGGCGGCGCAGCCGGGCGAACGTGGTGCCCGCGCGGAACGAGTCGCCGGCCGCGGCCCCGTGGTAGACCTCGGACAGCCACTGGGAGAACTCCTGGTAGTCCCACACCCGGCGCAGACACGCCTGCGAGTAGCCGTCCAGCCCGGCGCCGTCGCCGCCGTCCAGGTACGCGACCAGCGCGTCGCCCAGCAGGAACGCGTCGTGCAGCGCGAGGTTCATGCCCTTGGCGGCGATGGGCGCGACGAGGTGGGCCGAGTCCCCGGCCAGAAAGAGCCGCCCGTACGTCATCGGCTCGACCACGTAGTCGTGCATGTCCAGGACGCGCTTCTCGATCAGCGGCCCCTCGGTGAGCGCCGGTGCGTCCGCGCCTGCAAGGCGCTGGTGCAGTTCGGACCAGACACGGTCGTGGGACCAGTTCTCCGGGTCGTCGCCGGGCGGACACTGGAGGTAGTACCGGGTCACCTCGGGGCTGCGGGCCATGTGCCCGGCGAACCCGTTCTGATGGACGCCGAACAGGACGCAGTCGGAGGACGGCGGCGCCTCGGCGAGCAGCGCCAGCCAGCCGATGCCGTAGTCGTGCCGCGCGACCCGGGCGTGCTGTGCCGGCAGCGCGGCCCGGCTCACCCCGCGCGCCCCGTCCGCACCGACGACGAAGTCGCAGCTCAGCAGTCGTCGTTCAGCCGTGTCCGGGCAGGTGTACGACACCGAAGGGCGGGCCGTGTCGAGATCGTGCAGTTCGACGTCGCCCACCGAGAAGCGGGCGTCGCCGCCGCGCACGTCGACGAACTCGTGGACGAGGTCCGTCACCAGCAACGGCTGCGGATACACCCAGTGGTGATGTCCCGTCAGATCGGCGTAGGAGAAGCGGTACCGCTCGCCGCCGAAGCGGAACTCGCACGCCGAGTGCCGCTGGGCGCGCTCCAACAGCTGGCCGGCCAGGCCCCGTTGCCGCAGTCCGCGGACGGCCCACTCCTCGATGACGCCGGCACGTGGCCGCTGCTCGATGAACGCACGACTCTCCGTCTCCAGGACGACGCAGTCGACGGACGCGGCCCGCAGGATGTTGCCGACGGTGAGACCTGCGGGCCCCGCGCCCACGACCACGACCGGAGTGTGGTGGGGGGAAGGGGAGTTGGTGGTCACCCGCACATTATGGGCGCAGGGTGTCCCGGTGACCGGCCGGTGCGTCAGCCCAGCCGGGGAATCTCGATCGCCGGGCAGCGGTCCATGACCATCTCCAGGCCCGCGGCCCGCGTCCGCTCGTAGGCCGCCTCGTCGACGACGTCGAGCTGGAACCACACCGCCTTCGCCCCCTTCGCCACCGCCTCGTCGGCGACGGCGCCCGCGAGGTCGCTGTTGACGAAGACGTCGACGACGTCCACCTCGAAGGGGACGTCCGCGAGGGAGGCGTATCCCTGCTCCCCGTGCACCGTCTCCGCCTTCGGGTGGACCGGCACGACCCGCTTGCCGAAGCGCCGCAGCACTTCGGCGACGCCGTAGGCCGCGCGCCCACGGTTGGTCGACAGGCCCACCACGGCCCAGGTGTCGCCGAGCCCGGTCAGAATCTTGCGGATCGTCGCCTCGTCGCCGTACACGGCGGCCTCCTTGCGTTCGGGCAGGAACGGTTCCCTCCCTCAGAACAGTCCCCGACGGCCCCCGATTCCACCTCCTGCCTGCAAATCCGCCCTCACCCGCCTAGGCTCGCCCCGTGCTGCGCATCATCGACGTCCGAACCGGCGAAGCCGTCGTCGCCGCCCCCGTCCGGCGGGGCCTGACCCGGGTGGAGGCGCATGCCTCGGGGTACGGGGCCGGGTCGCTGCGGGTCCTGCTCGTCGCCGACCTGCTCGTCCGCGCGCTGGAACTCGGGGGTACGCCCGTCTGGACCCTGTTGACCGGCGAGCGGGACCAGGCGGAGCTCCGGGCGGGGGCCACCGCCCTCGGCATGCACCCCTTCGAGGACGGCCGCGATCTCGGCGCCGGAGCGGGCGTCGGCGAGGCGCAGGTGCTGCATGTGGTGGGCGAGGACGGCCCGGCCCCGGACGGGGTGAGCGTCGCGGTCGCCCCGGCGGAGGGGGCCGTGCCGGGCGGACGGACGGCAGGCGCCGCGTCGGACGTCGACCCCGCCGCCCTGCGCCTCGCCCTCCTTTCCCGGCCCCGCACGGAGCCCCTGCGGCTCGACGCCGGCGCACTGGGCGAGGCCCACGACACCCTCGTACGCTGGAGGAGGGCCGTCGCCGACTGGGCGCGACGGCCGTCGCGGCCGGTTCCCGACGACCTGCGCGGGCGGCTGCGCACCGCCTGGGAGGACGATCTGGACGTGCCCGAGGTACTGCGCGTACTGCGAGGGGTGGCGGACGCCGGCCCCGAACTGCCGGACGGCGCTCGCTTCGAGACGTACGCCTACGCCGACCGGCTGCTCGGCCTCGAACTCACCCGCGAACTGGGAGCCCCGGCGTGACGGGGCCCGGCGGCGGGACACCGCTGCGCCGGCTGGTGGTGCTGCGGCACGCCAAGTCGGCCTGGCCGGAGGGCGTCCCCGACCACGAGCGGCCGCTCGCACCGCGGGGCCGCCGGGACGCGCCCGCCGCGGGCCGCGCGCTCGCCGAGGCCGGCTGCGTCCCTGACCTCGCCCTGTGCTCCACCGCCGTCCGCGCCCGCGGAACCTGGGAGCTGGCCGCCGCCCGGTGGGACGCGCGGCCCCCGGTGCGCTTCGACCCCCGGCTCTACGGGGCCGACGTGCCCGAGCTCCTGGACGTCGTCCACGAGACGCCGACCGAGGTCGAGACGCTGCTGCTGGTCGGGCACAACCCCGGCCTGGAGGAACTGGTCCTCGACCTGGCCGGGGACGGCCTCGACGACGCCCTGGACGAGGTCCGGCTGAAGTTCCCGACCTCGGCCGTCGCCGTCCTGGCCTGGTACGGGCCCGACTGGCGCGCCCTGACCCCGGGTACGGCCCTGCTGACGTCGATGACCGTACCGAGAGGCGAGAAGCCGCGCGCTTAGGGCCTGTCCGGCGGATCAAGTCGCAGGAGAGCGAGGGTGCCTGATCAACGCAGGGGAGCGGCGCGCACCCGCGCCGCTCTCCCGCACCCGGGTGCCGGTCGTCCTGCGCGCTCCCTGCGATCGGTGGGGGGCGTGCTCACCACCGTCGGTCACGACTGTCGGTCACGACTGTCGGTCACGACTGTCGGTCACGACGGTGGATCACGACGGAGGGTCACTCCGCACATCGTCGCCCGCACCCGCACCCGCACCCGCACCCGCACCCGCGTCGACGGCGATCCGGCGAATCGGCGAACCGGGGATCACCGCATAGGCTGACCGGATGCAGGACGAGTACCGCACAGTCGCCCACGCGGGCGTGCACGAGACCGAGGTCAACCGCTCGCGCTTCCTGTGCGCCCTCGCCCCGGCGGCCACCGAGCAGGAGGCCCAGGACTTCGTCGCGTCCGTCCGCAAGGAGCATTCCGACGCCACCCACAACTGCTGGGCGTACGTCATCGGCGCCGACGCCTCGGTGCAGAAGGCGAGCGACGACGGCGAGCCCGGCGGCACCGCGGGCGTCCCGATGCTCCAGATGCTGCTGCGCCGCGACATGCGCTACGTCGTCGCCGTCGTCACCCGCTACTACGGCGGCGTCAAGCTCGGCGCGGGCGGGCTCATCCGGGCCTACGGCGGAGCGGTCGGCGAGGCCATCGACACCCTCGGCACCCTCACCCGACGCCGCTTCCGGCTGGCCACGGTGACCGTCGACCACCAGCGGGCCGGCAAGGTCCAGAACGACCTGCACTCGACGGGCCGCGAGGTACGGGACGTCCGCTACGCCGAGGCGGTCACCATCGAGATCGGCCTCCCGGACGCCGATGTGGACGCCTTCCGCGCCTGGCTCGCGGACGCGACGGCGGGGACCGCCGTGTTCGAACCGGGCGGAGAGGCGTACGGCGACGCGTGACGCGCGCCGGAACGGCAAACCCATGGGCGGCATTGCCGTGTCCATGGATTGTTCACCTCGAATTCTCTTGCGATTCGGGATGTGCTGGTCTTTCCCTCCCTTTGCCTTCGACGGGCGATTGCTTGATCGTTTTGTTGCTGGAGAGTCCGGGGGAGGACTGGGGATGACGGTTCCGAGACGGGGCCGCGCCGCTGCCTGCGCAGTGAGCGCCGTTGTGGGTCTGACATTGCTGGGCGGGATGGTGTCGGCCCTTACGGCGCTGTCTCGATCGACATCGGGGCCCAGGAGAGGTTCTTCTCCGTGGGGATCCACGAGTCCGACGTCGAATGGGCGGCGGGAGCGACCGAGGACGTCGACGAGGCGCTTCGGGCCGTTGCCGGCTGGCTGGATCGAGAACCTCTCGACGACTTCGTGTCGGAGTTCCCGTTCATGGAGCCGGGGAGGCCGGCGCGCGCATTCGCGGAGGGAAGGGTCGCCGAAGCCCAGTGGCAGGACCTGCTGGATTCGGAGTACCCGACGGGCGGCCGGCAACTGCTCGTCGATCTCGCTCCCTTCGGAGAACTGCGCGTCTTCTTTCCCGAGATCAGCTACGAAGACCTTCGCTTCACCATGCCCCCGCCCGGGCAGGGCGACCGCGTGTTCCGCGCTCGCAGAGACGGGCCGGGATTCCGGGTGGAGGAATCCGGGCCGGAGCGCCGGGAGTACGCCCTTGACACGCTCGACGAACTGGCCCGTCACGTCGTCGAGTTCTTCGCCTCCCGCTGACCGAGTCCTGTCGGTCGAATGAACGTGAAGGCCCCATCGGACGTCGGCGACGCTCCGGTGGGGCCTTCGTGGGTGGCTGGAGGAGCTAGCGTGGTGGGTGTTGACGACGAGCCGTACGGGTTCGTGCCGGTTCCAGAGGCGCAGTAGGGGCAAAACGTGCAGTTCAGGGGGATTTCATGAGGATACTGCACACGTCCGACTGGCATCTGGGCAGGTCGTTCCACCGGGTGAGCATGCTCGGCGCCCAGGCCGAGTTCATCGCCCACCTCGTCACGACCGCGCGTGAGCGCGACGTGGACGCGGTGATCGTGTCCGGCGACGTGTACGACCGCGCGGTGCCCCCGCTCGCCGCGGTCGAGCTCTTCGACGACGCGCTGCACCGGCTCGCCGACCTCGGCGTGCCCACGGTGATGATCTCCGGCAACCACGACTCGGCGCGCCGGCTCGGCGTCGGCGCCGGGCTCATCGGCCGTGCGGGCATCCACCTGCGGACGGACCCGACCGCGGCCGGAACCCCCGTGGTCCTCGCCGACGCGCACGGCGACGTCGCCTTCTACGGCCTGCCCTATCTCGAACCCGCCCTGGTGAAGGACGAGTTCGGCGTGGAGAAGGCCGGCCACGAGGTCGTGCTCGCCGCCGCCATGGAGCGCGTCCGCGCCGACCTCGCCGCACGCGCGCGTGGTACGCGCTCGGTCGTGCTCGCCCATGCCTTCGTCACCGGCGGCGAGCCCAGCGACAGCGAGCGCGACATCACCGTCGGCGGGGTCGCCTCCGTGCCCGCCGGGGTCTTCGAGGGCGTCGACTACACGGCGCTCGGGCATCTGCACGGCTGCCAGACCATCGGCGAGCGGGTGCGCTACTCCGGCTCCCCGCTGCCGTACTCCTTCTCGGAGAGCGCCCACCGCAAGACCATGTGGCTGGTCGACCTCGGGGCCGCCGGGGAGATCACCGCGGAGCGGATCGACTGCCCGGTCCCGCGCGCGCTGGCCCGCATCCGGGGGCCCCTGGAGGAGCTGCTCGCCGACCCCGCGCTCGCGCGCCACGAGGAGGCGTGGGTCGAGGCGACGCTGACCGACGCCGTCCGCCCGGCCGACCCCATGGCCCGGCTCACCGAGCGTTTCCCGCACACGCTCAGCCTCGTCTTCGCCCCCGAGCGCGCACCCGACGACCCGGACGTCTCGTACGCCCGCCGCCTCGCCGACCGCAGCGACCAGGAGATCGCCGAGGACTTCGTGGCCCATGTGCGCGGCGCCGGGCCCGACGCCCGCGAGCAGGGCGTGCTGCGGGACGCCTTCGACGCGGTTCGCGTGGACGACGCGGTACGGGAGGTGGCGCGGTGAGGCTGCACCGGCTCGACCTGACGGCCTTCGGCCCCTTCGGCGGCTCCCAGAGCGTCGACTTCGGCGAGCTCTCCGCCGCCGGACTCTTCCTGCTGCACGGACCGACGGGCGCGGGGAAGACCTCGGTCCTGGACGCCGTGTGCTACGCGCTGTACGGCTCCGTGCCCGGCGCCCGGCAGGGCGGCAGCGGTCAGGGCCTAGGCCTGCGCAGCGACCACGCCGAGCCCGGCACGCGCACCGAGGTCGTCCTCGAACTCACCGTCGCGGGACGCCGGTTGGAGGTCACCCGGCAGCCGCCCCACGAGCGTCCAAAGAAGCGCGGCCGCCCCGGAACCACCGTCGAGAAGGCCCACAGCGGGCTGCGCGAGTACGACGCGGTCGCCGGCGCCTGGAAGGACCTCAGCCGCTCCCACCAGGAGATCGGCGAGGAGATCACCCAGCTGCTCGGCATGAGCCGTGAGCAGTTCTGCCAGGTCGTGCTGTTGCCCCAGGGCGACTTCGCGCGCTTCCTGCGGGCCGACGCCGAGGCGCGCGGCCGACTGCTGGGCCGCCTGTTCGACACCCAGCGGTTCGCCGAGGTCGAGAAGCGGCTCGCCGAGCGCCGCCGCACGACCGAGGCACGCGTGCGGGAGGGCGACTCCGCGCTGCTCGCCGACGCGCACCGGATGCAGCAGGTGGCCGGGGACGCCATGGAGCTGCCCGAGCTGGCTCCCGGTGAACCGGGCCTGGCCGAGTCGGTGCTGGCCGCGGCCGCCGTCGCCCGCAGCACCTCCCGCGAGCTGCTCACGCACGCCCACTGCGGCCGCCTCGCCGCCGAGTCCGGGCAGGCCGCGGCGGAGCGCACGCTGACCGACGTCCGTGAACTCGACCGGTTGCAGGGGCGGTTCGGGCAGGCGCAGGAGCGGGCCCGGCTGCTTCAGGAACGGGCCGGCGCGCATCGGGAGGCACAGACGCGGATGGAGCGGGGGCGCAAGGCGGAGGCGGTGGCGCCGACGCTGGAACTGCGCGAGGCCGCCGACGCCGAGCACGCCAGGGCGTCCGCACGAGCGGCACACGCGCGTGCCCTGCTCCCGGAGGGGTTCACGGACTCCTCGGCGGCAGGGCTCGCCGCCGCCGCCCGCCGGGCCGCCGAGGAGCTGGGCGGGCTGGAGTCGGCCCGCCGGGGCGAGCGGCGGCTGGCCGATCTCGCCGCCGAGCTGACCGGGCTGGACCGGCAGGAGCGGGACGACGAGGAGGTCCTGGCGGAGACCGAGGCCTGGCTCGCCGGCTGGGACGCGACCCGCGTCGGGCTTCAGGCCCGTATCGAAGCCGCCCAGGAGGCCGCCACCCGCGCCGAACAGCTCGACGGCCGGCGCGAGCCCGCGCAGAAGCGGCTCGCGGCCGCGCGACGGCGCGACGAGCTGGCCCGGGACCTGGAGGCGTCCCGGCAGCAGGCCCTCACCTCCGGCGAGCAGGCGCAGACGGCCCGCGCACACTGGCTCGACCTCAAGGAACAGCGCCTGAACGGCATCGCCGCCGAACTGGCCGCGACGCTGACGGACGGCGAGGCCTGTGCGGTCTGCGGAGCCCTCGAGCATCCGGCCCCGGCCCGCAAGGACGCCGGGCACATCGACCGCGAGGCCGAGGAACAGGCTCTGGCCGCCTCCCGGCGCGCCGACGAGCGGCACGCACAGGGCGAACGCGCTCTCGGCGCCGTGCGGGAAGAACTGGCGGCAGCCGCCGCCGAGGCGGGCGACACCCAGACGGACCGGCTCGCCGCCGAGGCACAGGAAGTGGAGTGGACCTATGCGCAGGCCCGCCGGGACGCCTCCGCGCTGCATCCCGCGCGCGAGGAACTGCGCCAGGCCGAGCAGGAGCACGAACGCCGGACGGCCGCGCAGCGCGAAGCCGAGGTGAGGGCCGCGTCCCGGGTGGGCCACCGGGAGCGCCTGGAGGCTGAACGGGCCGCGCTGGAGGAGGAGTTGACGCTGGCCCGGGGAGCGGCGGAGAGCGTCGCCGCACGGGCCGTCCAGTTGGAGGAGCAGGCGGCACGGCTCACCGAGGCGGCCGACACCGCCCGCGTCGCCGACGAGAGCGCCGAGCGGCTCAAGGCCGCCGACGGACGCCTCGACGAGGCCGCGTTCCGGGCCGGTTTCGACACCCCGCAGGCCGCAGCCGGCGCCCTCCTCGACGACACCGCCCACCGCGAGCTGCAACGGCGGCTGGACGCCTGGCAGTCCGAGGAGGCCGCCGTGCGCGCCGTCCTCGCCCAACCGGACACCGTGGCGGCGGCCCAGCGCCCGCCCGCCGACGTCACGGCGGCCGAACGGTCGGCGGCAGCCGCGGCCGAACGCCTGCGCGCGGCCGCCTCCGCCCAGGACGCCGCCGCCCGCCGCTGCACCGAACTCGACCAGCTCTCCGCGCGCGCGGAGAGCGGCGTCCGCCGGCTCGCGCCCCTGCGTGACGAGTACGACCGTGTGGCCCGCCTCGCCGGTCTGACCGCCGGCACCTCCGCCGACAACGAGCGCAAGATGCGGCTGGAGGCGTATGTCCTGGCGGCCCGTCTCGAACAGGTGGCCGCCGCCGCGTCGGTACGGCTCCAGCGCATGTCCTCCGGGCGGTACACCCTCGTCCACTCCGACGACCGGGCCGGCCGCGGGCGCAGCGGGCTCGGGCTGCATGTCGTCGACGCCTGGACCGGGCGTGAACGGGACACGGCCACGCTGTCGGGCGGTGAGACGTTCTTCGCCTCGCTCGCCCTGGCCCTCGGTCTCGCCGACGTCGTCACCGACGAGGCGGGCGGGGTCCGCCTCGACACCCTGTTCATCGACGAGGGGTTCGGCAGCCTCGACGACCAAACGCTCGACGAGGTCCTCGACGTCCTCGACTCGCTGCGCGAACGCGATCGCAGCGTCGGCATCGTCAGCCATGTCGCCGACCTGCGGCGGCGGATCCACGCGCAGCTGGAGGTCGTCAAGGGGAGATCGGGGTCGGCGGTGCGGCAGCGGGGCTATCGGCCGAGCGGGCGCCGGGGGAGCGGCGAGGAGTAGACGACGCTGGTCGTGACCGATCCCAGCGCGCCGATCTTCCCCGACACCTCCTCCAGATGGCGCATCGAACGGGCGGTGACCTTGATCACGAAGCAGTCGTCGCCCGTCACATGGTGCGCCTCCAGGATCTCGGGCGTGACGGCCACCAGGTCGTGGAACGGCTTGTAGTTGCCGTTGGGATAGCGCAGCCGTACGAACGCCAGGATCGGCAGCCCCAGCCGCTCGGGGTCCACGACGGCCGCGTACCCCTGGATGACGCCCGCCTCCTCCAGCCGCCGCACCCGCTCGGTGACGGCGCTCGGCGACATCGCCACGGCACGCGCCAGGTCGGCGAAGCTGGCCCGGCCCTCGCGCTGGAGGACCTCGAGGATGCGCCAGTCCGTGGCGTCCGGGGAATACGCGGTCATGGACGACAGATAGCAGGGGAATCCCCGGCGGAGCAAGGTCCACGCCGTGGATTGCCCCTTCAGGGAGATGATCATCGGGCGTAGATTTCTGGTCATCGGAAACCAGTCAGAACCGGCACGGATCACTATCGCCCCGGAGGCCCCGCGATGACCGCCACGACCACCGTCAACCCCGTTCTGCGCGTCGCCCCCGCCGCCCCGGCCGAGGCCGCCGCCTACTTCCGGGCGAGCCTCGTCTTCCACGCCGACGTCTCCGACGTGGCCGCGGCCCTCGCCGCCGACGGCGACCCCGGCTTCGTCGTCCTGGACTCCCGCTCCACCGAGTCCTGGGACCAGGGCCACATCCCGGGCGCCGTCCATCTGCCCACCGCGCTCATCCCCGAGCAGGCCGCACAGCTCCTCGACCGCGGCGTGCCGGTCGTGACGTACTGCTGGGGCCCCGGCTGCAACGGCGCGACCCGCGCGGCGCTCGCGCTCGCCGAACTCGGCTACCAGGTCAAGGAGATGCTCGGCGGCTTCGAGTACTGGGCGCGCGAGGGCTTCGTGTACGACGGCCTCGGTACTGGTGGGCTCTCGTATTCAACTGTCGCGAGATGTCGGTGCTGCTGAGCGTGGTAGTGACTTTCCGTGATCTCCAGCGGGTTATCCCCCCAGTCCCGCTGCTCCTGCGTCAGCTCGTGGCGCCGCCGTAGTTCCGCAGGACGTTCAGAGCCCTGTCGAAGGCCGAGTCCCTCTTCTTGTCGAACTCCTCCTTCGTGAAGACCGGCTCAGTGAGGTGCGGCGGAATGCCCGTGCCGTCGAAGGTCCTGCCCGACCGGGTCAGGAACTCCTCGTTCGGCAGCCAGGCCGACATGCCGTTGGGGAGCTTGCGCAGCATGACGTCCGAGAAGACGCCCTGTGTGGGCTGCCCGATCCGGACCGTCGTGTCGGGCCGGTCCATGAGGGCCTGGGAGAAGGTCTCCCCCGCGCTGACGGTCGAGCCGCCGGTCAGCACGGCGACCGGCCCGGTGTAACGGGGGCCCTGGACGGGCGTGACATACGCGGGCTGGGGGCGAGTGTGGCGGGTGGGGTCGGCGGGGTCGTTGCGGGCCCGCTTGGAGTAGGCGAGGTAGGGGGTGTCCGTGAGGCGCTCGGCGATGTGGATTCCCAGGGCGTCGGAGCCGCCGCCATTGATCCGCAGGTCGATGACCAGGCCCTTCAGGCGCTGGGTGCGCTCCTGGCTGAGGACCGTATCCAGCGCTCTGTCGAGCTGGGCCAGCTGGGCGGCGTAGGGGGCTCCATCGCCCGCGTATCCGCCGAAGCCGGAGATCCGCAAATAGCCCTGCCCGCTGGGGAGGTCGGCGTAGGTGATCCGCCCGTTGGCGAAGTCCTGGAGGTTCCGGGCGTCCTTGAGGTCGTGCGCCACGATGAACTTCTTGACCTTGGTGTCCAACTCCTCGGTGGGCAGGAAGAAGGTCGAGCGGCTGATGCGCAAGCACCGGATCGTCGGGATCACCCGCCGTCGGCGTCGGGGCCTGACTCGGCAGGCGAAGCGGGCGGTGTTCGCGCTCGACCTGATCGGCCGGGACTTCACCGCGCCCCGGCCTGGGATGCGGCTCGTCGGCGACATGACTGAACTCAGCACGCTGGGAGGGAAGTTGTATCTGGCGACCTGTATCGATCTCGCGACGCGAGAGGTGGTCGGCTGGGCGATGGCCGATCACCACCGCGCCGAGCTGCCGGTCGCCGCCCTGCGGATGGCGGCCGGGCGTGGCGGCCTGGAGCAGGGTCGCGTCATGCATACGGATCGCGGCTGCGAGTACACGAGTGACGAATTCCGCAGCGAAATACGCAAGTTGCGCATGAGGCAGTCGATAGGGCGGAGTCGGCTCTTGTTATGATAATGCCGCCGCGGAAAGCTGGTTCGCCATCCTGAAAGCGGAGATCGGGACGACCATGTGGGAGACCCGCGAGGCCGCCCGGGCCGACGTTTTCCGCTACGTCGAGGTCGAGTACAACCGCAGCCGGCTCCGTCGGCACCCCGACTACGGGTACGTCACCCCGCTCGAAACGAGATCCTTGCTCAGGCAGAACCTCGCCCCGGCAGCGTAAACACCCGCTGTCCAGTTCGCGGGGGGAACTTCACTGGACCACGAAGTGCATCGACGCTGCCGTCGCCCAGCTCCAAGCCGAGGGCCATGAGATCCGCGAGGAGGACATCGCCCGGCTCTCCCCGCTCAAGCACCGCAACCTCAACCTGCTCGGCCGATACGGCTTCACCGCCTCCACCCCCGCCGCTGGCTTCCTGCGTCCGCTGCGCAACCCGGACGCCCCCGAGCTGGATGAGGACGACGACGGCGCAGAGTAATCCCGGATGGGACGGTGCAGCTCGGGCCACCGCCGCTATTCCTTCTTGCTAAGTACCGGTAGTCAGCGTTACTGTGTACCAGTACTCAACGGCGCTAACTAGCGCGGGAAGGAGGTATTCCATGGCCAAGCTGCTCAGCGAGATGCTCAAGGGGACGCTCGAAGGCGTCATCCTCGCGTCCCTGTCCGGCCGGCCCGCCTACGGCTACGAGATCACTACGCGGTTGCGGGAGCAGGGGTTCTCCGACCTCGCCGAAGGGACCATTTACGCGCTGCTGCTGCGGATGGAGAAGCGCGGTCTCGTCGACGTGGAGAAGGTCCCCTCGGAGAAGGGGCCGCCACGCAAGGTGCACTCCCTCAATGCCGAGGGGCGCAAGTACCTCGAAGAGTTCTGGCAGACCTGGAACTTCCTCACACAACGGCTGGAACAGCTACGCGAAGGAGACAAGTGACCATGTCCGACACAGAGAAGAGCGGCATCATCGCGAAGATGATCGGGCCCAAGAAGCGCTGGAGGGCCTACAAGGCGCGTGTCGCGGAACTCCCCGAGAACTACCGGGCCGCGGTCGAGGCGATCGAGCGGCACCTGATGCATTTCGTCCCCACCGACGGCGACGCCAACGCGTCGATGTTCGAAGATCTCGCGGATCTGTTTGAGCAGGCCGCGGTCAACGGGACGCCGATCCGAGAGGTCGTCGGCCAGGACCCGACGGAGTTCGTCAAGGAGTTCGCCGAGAACTACTCGGACGGTGGCTACGTCCCCGCCCGTGCCCGCCGGCAGCTGACCGACAGCATCGAGCGCGCGACCGGCGAACAGGCCGGAACGGAAGGCTAAACGCCCTGACGGCGGCCAGGCGCAACGCGTCCAGGGCCGCCCCTTCCCTCCGCTGCGGTGCTGCGCGGCCACCGGACATGCCCGCCAGGCCGCCCCTCGCCACCCGCCCACGGCTGCAAATGAGCCAGCAACTGTCATGAACGGCTCAATGACTGCTGCCCGCACGGTTGCACGCCAGCCACCCCAGATCCACCCAGGTACAGCCCATGAGCGCCACGCCGTGACGCTCACGCAAGAGCGACACCTACTTGAGGACATCCATGATGACCAAGAACAACAACGGCTTCTCCGAGGCCGGACTGGGCAAGCTCCGTGAGGTACTGGCACGTCACGTGGAATCCAACAAGATTCCCGGGCTCGTCGCCCTGGTCGGCCGCGGCGAGGAAACCCACGTCGAAGCGCTCGGAACGATGCGCCATGACAGCAGCGAACCGATGCGCCGGGACACCATCTTCCGCATGGCCTCGACCACCAAACCGGTCGCGGTCGCCGCGACCATGGTGCTGCTGGACGACTGCCGACTGCGACTTGACGACCCCATCGATCGATGGCTCCCTGAACTCGCCGACCGGCAGGTCCTCAAGCGGCCCGACAGCCCGCTGGGCGACACCGTCCCGGCACGACGCCCGATCTCTGTGCGGGACCTCCTCACCTCCACCAGTGGGCTCGGGCTGGACATGACAGCGATGGGCTCCCCGATGATGAGCGCCTACTTCGAGCGCAAGGTCTACGGCGAGAACGGATGGCTGCTGCCGGCAGTCGAGCCCGATGAGTGGATACGCCGTCTGGGCACCCTTCCGCTGATGTACCAGCCCGGCGAGCGGTGGCTGTACAACGTCAGCGACGACCTGCTCGGAGTGCTCGTGGCCCGCGTCACGGGACAGCCCTTCGAGACGTTCCTGCGGACACGCATCTTCGACCCGCTGGGCATGAAGGACACCGCGTTCTACGTCCCCGCCGACAAGATCGACCGGCTGCCGCCGCTGTACGCGCCCGACCCTCAGACCGGCGAGTTCACCATCGAAGACCCGGCCGAGGGCGGACGGCACAGCACGCCCCCGGTCTTCCCGTCCAGCGGCGGCGGACTCGACTCCACCGCCGACGACTACCACGCCTACTTCCGCATGCTGCTCAACCACGGCAAGCACGGCGCCGAACGCATCCTGTCCCGGCCCGCCGTCGAGCTGATGACCACCAACCGCCTCACCCCCGAGCAGGCGGCCGCCCGGGAGACCTGGGCCCGCAACGTCGTCCACCTCTCGCACGGCCAGGGACAGCATGGCGGCTGGGGCTTCGGGATGGCGGTGCGCACCTACCGCGGCGACTACGCGCCCGTCGGCCAGTTCGGCTGGGACGGCGGCGCCGGCACCACCACCTACGCCGACCCGCACAACCAGCTCGTCGGCATCCTGCTCACCCAGACCGGGATGTCCACACCGGACTCGGCACGGCTCATCCACGACTTCTGGACCACCCTCTACCAGGCCATCGAAGACTGATCCGCCACTCACCGGGTCGGCCTGACGAACCTCACAGGTCGCCCACCCGTCCCGCGTGTCGTCAAACGATCGAATGACGACAGGCGCGACGGAGGTCCAATGGACCCGGGGATCCTGGGGCCTGACGACGGCTCAGATCCAATCGGATCCGATGACGGCTGAAGACAGGGTTTGATGACAGTCCGGGTCCGATGCGCCGACAGAAGCGGGGAAGAGCGTGGCCAATCTGGTCTACAAGCGGGTGTCGACCGACCAGCAGTCGACCGCCCGGCAGAACCTCGTCCTGGACGAGGCCGGGATCGAGGACCCGGTCGTCTTCGAGGAGGACCCGGGTACCTCCAGCCGCCTCCACCCGCTCCAGCGGCCGAAGTTCCGCGCGCTCCTCGACTACGCACGGCCCGGCGACACCGTGCACATCTCCGAGATGTTCCGCCTCGTGCGCGGCACCGGGCACATCCTCGACGTGCTCGACGTCCTGCACCGCGACCGCCTCGCCCTGCGCATCCACGACGGAGCGTTCTCCGCGATGGACCTCACCGCCCGCCACCCGCGCACCGGTGAGCTGCTGTCCACCGTGAAGTTCATGGTGCAGACACCCTCGCCGCCGCCGGCGAACTCCAGCGCGACCTTCAGCGCGAGCTGACCTACGACGGACTGCGGGCCGCCAAGGCCAAGGGCAGCAAGGGCGGACGCCGCCCCGCCGCGGCGGCCGCGAAGACCGAGACCGTGCGTACCGCGTAGCTGGAAGGCCGCTCCATCGCCGCCCTCGCCCGCGAGTACGACGTCAGCCGGGGCGCCATCCGTACCGCCGTCGCCGGCCTCCTGCCCGACCACATCGCCTTCGAGGAGGACGCCCCCGCCCCGGAACTGCCGGTCACGCTCGACATGCCCGGCAAGGTCGCCGACTTCCTCCGGACCTCCGAGCTGGAGCCCGCTGAACGGGCGGCGCTCGACCAGGGGGTGATCGTGCGGCGCGGCCAGGGCTACACCCTGCGGGTCACCGCCGTCCCGGCCGTGCACCACCGGCTCCTCTGACCGCTGCCAGCCGCTCGACGGCGGCTCGGGGGCTTCGGCGGTCCCGGCCCAGCGCAAGGCCCGCCGCGAGTACGAGAACCGCGTCAGCACGCTCGCGCCGATCGGACCATGATCGTTCTCGGCGCCAGCCGCTGTACCGATGTTCCCGGAGGCCGTACGAGACCTGGGAGAGCCGCGAGCGGCGCGACGTCGACCCTCCCCCACGCTCGAACAGGACTCGCGCGGGGGCACCCCCATCGGCTCCTGTGGACGCGGCGAACTGCGGCTGCTAGTGCCGCGGCAGGCAACGTTCGCCCCGTCGCGACGCCCGGCACGCACTCTCGCCGCACCGGCCGAAAGCCCAAGTACGTCCAGTACGAGG
>NZ_JBFAKW010000139.1:0-23047 GCF_040655955.1 Streptomyces sp. NPDC050263
CCCTGAACGCCTTCGACATCACCTTCGACGGCCGACTCTCAGCAGCCCGTCAGTAGCCCCAACACCCTGGTTACACCGCTCGTTTGACAGACCCCCGTGAGGGCCTGATGGACCATGTCATCGACGGGCCCGCGGGCACCGGCAAGACCTGCCTGCTGCGGGCAATCGGGCGCACCGCCCAGCAGGAGATCGAAGCCGCCATGGGCGGCAGGCGCCAGAACACGATTCCGGTGGTGCACATCACCACCCCCGCGGACCCGGAGCCGAGGGTGAACTGGCTCTGGGAGATCGGCTCCTACCTGGGTCTCAACCCTGAACCGAAGAACCTCGTGGAAGTCCTGGAGATGCGCAAGCACCAGGACGTGCCCCTGTCGGTCAACTACGTCCTGGAAACGGCGCAGACCCGTCTGCTGCTCATCGACGACATCAACCGCGCCTCGCCGCAGCACCTGGCGAACGTGCTGCCCTACTTCGACTACCTGCGCGACAAGCTGGGCATCTCCATCGTCTTCTGCGGCACCGGCGCCAGCCACCGCCTGCACCAGGCCCGCATCCTGGCCGGAGAGCTGACCCGGGTCAGCGAGGAGAACCGGGTACGGCTCGAACGGGCGGGACAGTCGGCCCAACCCGTCTCGCCCTCACCCACCGCGCTGCTGCCGGTGACCTGGCTGCACCCCCTGCCCCTGGGCACCAAGAAAGAGGAACAGGAGATGTTCCGGCGCGTCCTGACGAGCTTCGAAGCCGACCTGAGCCTGTACCAGCTCGAGGAAAACGCCCTGAGCAAACACGCCGCCGTACTGCACCAACGCACCGGCGGCTACTTCAAAGCCCTCGCCTACGTCATCTCCACCGCCGCCGTCATCGCGATCCGCAGCGGCAGCGAGAACATCACCATGACAGAGATCAACGCCGCGACAGCCCAACTCGGCCCCGGAAACCAACCGCAGGCATGAAACGGGCCGCTGGCCGGCGCTCACGCCCGTGGCACCGGAAGCCCGGTGCGGTGTGCGAGTCGGCCGATGGTGAGCACCTCGGGGCCTTCGTCAGCCATGGGAGAGATCCTGGACCCTCCAGCCGCTGGAGACTCAAGTACCTCAGTGCGACATCCCGTCAGTTCTCCGTCACCGACCGGCCGAGCACGCGACATTCTCCGGAGCGCACTCGGCCGACGGCCGCGGTCGGCCCGCGCCGCCCGTGCCTACTCGTGGTCGGCGGGGCGCAGCGGGTCCTCGCGTTCGCCGCGGCTGACCAGGCCCGTCTCATAGGCGATGACGACGGCCTGGGCACGGTCGCGCAGTGAGAGCTTGGCGAGGATGCGGGAGACGTGGGTCTTCACGGTCGACTCCGACAGGTGGAGTCGGTCGGCGAGTTCGGCGTTGCTCAGCCCTTGGGCGAGCCGGCGCAGTACCTCTGACTCGCGTGGCGTCAGGGCCGCGAGGTCGCGATGGAGGGCGGCCGTGTCGGGGGTCCGGCGCGCGAACCGCTCGACGAGGCGTCGGGTGATGACGGGGGCGAGCAGCGCGTCACCGGAGCGGACCGTGCAGACGGCGGCGACGAGATGTTCGGGCGTGACGTCCTTGAGGAGGAAGCCGCTGGCCCCGGCGGACAGCGCCGCGTAGACGTAGTGGTCGAGGTCGAATGTGGTCAGCATGACCACCCGTGGTTCGTCCGGGGCACCGGTGAGGATGCGCCGCGTGGCCTCCAGGCCGTCCATCTCCGGCATCCGGATGTCCATCAGCACCACGTCGGGCCGGGTGCGCCGGACCGCTTCGACGGCCTCGACACCGTTGGTCGCCTCGGCGGCCACCTCGATGCCGTCGGCGGTGAGGATCATCTTGAAACCGGTGCGTACCAGCGCCTGGTCGTCGGCCACCACGACACGCAGCGGTTCGGTCACGCTTCCTCCAGGGGAATCAGTGCATGGACGCGGTAACCGCCGAGCGAGCGCGGGCCGGTTCGCAGGGTGCCGCCGTAGACGGCCAGTCGCTCGCGGAGGCCGATGAGCCCATGGCCGTTGCCGGTCGCCGCAGACGGGCTCGGGCTGCCGCCGGAGTCGGTGACCTCCACCCGTAGATCGTCGCCACCGTACTCGACCTTCACCCTCGCGGTCGCCCCGGCCGCGTGTTTGACCGTGTTGGTCAACGCCTCCTGCACCACGCGGTAGGCGGCGAGTTCGACTCCGGCCGACACGCGGCGCGGGGCCCCGGAGACGTCCAGTTCGACCGACACTCCGGCGCTCCGCATCCGTGCGACCAGCGTGTCCAGTTGGTCGAGTCCCGGTTGTGGCTCGAGTTCCTCGGGGTCGGCGGACTCGGATCCGTCCGCGTTCATCGTGAGCAGTCCCATAACGTGGCGCAGTTCGCTCATCGCGGACCGGCCGCCCGCCTCCACCGCAAGCAGCGCCTCGCGTGCCTGATCGGGAGCCACTTCCATGACCTTGCGCGCGGCACCGGCCTGGATGACCATCACGCTGACGTTGTGCGTCACCACGTCGTGCAGTTCGCGGGCGATCCTTGCGCGTTCGTGCTCCACCGCCCGGCGCAGCGCCTCCGCCTGTTCCCGTTCCACGGCGGACAGCCGCGTACTGCTCTCGTCGGCCCGGAGCTTCCATGCCCGCAGCCCGTTGGCCGCCACGACGAGCGGCACCGCGATCAGCAACGGAACGTATTGCGTGGGCACGGTGGGCGCCCCCGGGTCCCCGACCGTGGCGACCAGGAGAACCGCGACGGGCAGGCTGGCCAGCGTCGCCACCCGGCACGGGCTGTAGGCGGCGGCACTGTAGGCGGCGATCACGCATGCGTAGAACGTGAGCCGCGCCGCGTCGCCAGGCGTGAGCAGGGTCGCGCCCATGACGACCCACAGCACGGCCAGCGGATACCGGCGGCGCAGCGCCAAGGGCGCGGAAGCCAGAAGTGCCAGGCTCAGCAGGGCCATCCAGTCGACCGCCTGGGTCGGGTAGCCGATCGGAGCGGGACGGTCCTGCCGACTGTCCCATCCGTGCAGGTTGTCGAGGACGTACTGGGCCGCGGCGACACCGAGGCTCAGCGCGAGTGCCGCGTCGAAGGCCTTGTTCCGCCGGGTGGGGTTCGGGGTGGGGCCGCTCGGGCGCGTCAGTGCCCTGGCTCCCTGTCGCAGGCGGTCCATCACCGGGCCATTGTCGCCGACGGCCGACATCACCGGCATCCACCCGGAGGGCCTCCCGGATACATCGGTCGACTACATCTCAGGGATGACATCAACCGGCATCGGCCCAACGCGGTACGGGAATTACCCCTGCCGACCGTCGTGCTACCCAGGGCGGCACCCCTAGCGTCACACCCACCAGATGTGAGGAACGAGGGGGACGTCCATGACCACACCGGTGATCGAACTGCGCGACGTGAGCCGCCGCTACGATGCCGGGCCACCGGCCCTGCAGGACGCGTCGATGACCGTGCAGGCCGGTGAAGCCGTCGCGATCCTGGGTCCGTCCGGCAGCGGCAAGTCCACCATGCTCAACCTGATCGCCGGCCTGGACCGGCCCGACACCGGAACCGTCACGGTGGACGGCGTACGCGTGGACCAGCTCGGCGAGGCCGGCTCCGCCCGCTACCGACGCTCGAAGATCGGCATGGTCTTCCAGTTCTTCAACCTGCTCGACGACCTGACCGTCGCCGACAACGTCGTCCTGCCCGCGCAACTGTCCGGGATGGGACGGCGCGAGGCGAACCGCCGCGCGGCGGACCTGCTGGAGTCGCTCGGTATCGCCCGGCACGGCGGCGCCTTCCCGGGCCGGCTGTCCGGCGGGCAGCGCCAACGCGTCGCGGTGGCAAGGGCCTTGATGAACCGCCCGCCGCTCCTCCTGGCGGACGAGCCGACCGGCGCGCTGGACTCCGCGTCCGGCGAGGACGTGAGCGAACTGCTCCGGGAGCTCAACGCCGAAGGGCAGACGATCGTCATCGTCACCCACGACCTGTCCCTGGCGCAGTCCTGCACGAAGCGCACCGTGCAGCTCGTCGACGGCCGGATCACCGCCGACGTCAATGTGCGGGTCGCCCGATGAGCGCCCTGGGCCGCGTGGTCCGCTCGGGTGTGGCACGGCGCCGGGTGCAGACGCTGGTGATCGGGCTGGCCGTCATGATGGCGGTCACCGCGTCGGTTCTCGGCGGTTCCCTGCTGGTGGCGTCCGACGCGCCGTTCGACAAGGCCTTCGTCCGGCAGCACGGTTCGCATCTCACCGCGCAGTTCGAGGCCGACAAGGCGACAAGCGCGCAGCTGTCCGCGTCGGCGGACGCCCCGGGCGTCGACGCCGCCTCGGGCCCGTACCCCACCACGACGATCAATCCGCAGGTCAACGGCATGTCCGTTGCACCGTTGTCGGTCGTGGGCCGTGCGAAGCCCGGCGGGGACGTCGACAGGATCTCGCTGACCGAGGGCCGTTGGGTCGAGGGTCCCGGCGAGATCGTCCTGTCGGCCGACTCCGGCCTTCTGGCGCGGATGGGACTGGAGCTCCAGTTCTCGGACCTGCCCGGCAGTCCGACGCTGAAGGTGGTCGGCATGGCCCGCACGGTCAGCCGTACTGCCGACGCCTGGGTGGAGCCGTCCCAGATCGCCGCGTTGACGCCGGCCGGCGCGACCGGCGGCTACCAGATGCTGTACCGCTTCACGAAGGCGGACACGGCCGCGCAGATCGACAAGGGGCGTGCAGCGGTCACGGCGGCGGCCCCCGCGGGGTCGATGGCGGGTTCGCAGTCCTGGCTCGCCCTCAAGAAGGTCTCCGCGCGCGACACTTCACTGTTCGTGCCCTTCCTCGTCGCGTTCGGCGTCCTGGGCCTGGTCATGTCGGTGCTGATCGTCGGCAACGTGGTCGCCGGCACGGTGGGTACGGGGCTGCGGCGGATCGGCGTCCTCAAGGCCATCGGATTCACCCCGGCACAGGTCGTACGGGCCTATGTGGGCCAAGCCCTGCTGCCGGCCGCGATCGGGACCGCGGTCGGCGTCGTGATCGGCAACCTCCTGGCCGTACCGGTGCTGTCCGAGACCGCGGACGCGTACGGCACCACGGGCCTGACCGTGGAACCCTGGGTCGACATCGCAGTGGTCGCCGGAGCGCTGGGCGTGGTGGCTGTCGCCGCCTGTCTGAGCGCCTGGCGGGCCGGCCGACTGCGGACCGTCGACGCACTGGCCGTCGGGCGCACCCCCACGCCCGGCCGAGGGCGCCGGGCGGCCCACCTGGCCGCCCGGCTGCCCCTCCCCCGTCCCGTCAGTCTCGGTCTGGCCCGTCCGTTCGCCCGTCCCGCCCGTGCGGCGTCGATGATCGCGGCGGTCCTGTTCGGCGCCACGGCCGTCACCTTCGCCACCGGTCTGGCCTCCTCGCTCAGCGAGGTGGTGACCGCGAGGGACCACAACGCCGCCGATGTCACCATCGGCGTCGTCGGCCCGCAGGCCGGGCCCGGCGGACCTCCCGGCGGGAGCACGGCGACGCCCGACGCCGCCGCCGTCGACTCGGCGATCGAGGCACAGCCCGGAACCGCGAAGCACTACGGAAGCGCCACGACCCAGGCGACCGTCTCGGGCGTGACCGGGTACACCAACGTCGTCGCGTTCGACGGCGACGCCTCCTGGGGCGGCTACACGATGGTCTCGGGACACTGGATGAAGAAGGCGGGCGAGGCCGTCGTGCCCACGCCGTTCATGACCGCCACCGACACGGAGGTCGGGGACACCGTCACGCTCAACGCGCACGGCAAATCGGTCACGGTCAAGATCGTGGGCGAGGTCCTGGACACCCGCAACGGCGGCATGCAGGTCTACACCGACGCCGCGACACTCAAGAACGTCGAACCGGGCCTACAGGCCACCAGCCAGTACATCGCAGTGAAGTCCGGTACCTCCATGAGCAGTTACGTCTCGGGGCTGAACGACAAGCTGCAGCCGCTGGGGGTCAGCTCGACGAGCGCCAAGAACGAGAGCGAGAGCGACACCGTCGTCATCCTCAACTCGCTGACGGCGATCCTCACTCTGATGCTCGTCGCCGTGGCGGGGCTGGGTGTCCTCAACGGTGTCGTGCTCGACACCCACGAACGCATCCGTGACCTCGGTATCCACAAGGCACTCGGGATGACACCCCGTCAGACCATCTCGTTGGTCGTCACATCGGTCGTCATGGCCGGGCTCATCGGCGGCGCGCTCGGTGTGCCGCTCGGAATGGCCCTGCACGGGGCGGTGATGCCGGCCATGGGGCGCAGTGCGGGACTGAACCTGCCCGACTCCGTGATCGCCATCTATCATGCGCCGGAACTGGTCCTGCTGGGCCTCGGCGGTCTGCTCATCGCCGTCCTCGGCTCGCTGATGCCGGCCGGCTGGGCCGCCCGGACCCGTACCGCCACGGCGCTGCGCGCCGAGTAGAGCCCCGTGGAGACGCCCACGCGGAAGGTCCCGTCCGATCGTCACGATCGGACGGGACCCCGTCACACGAACCGGCAACTCCCGTTGCTCAACGAGCTGTTGGTGTCACTCCCCCGCCGCCTTTCGCGAACGCAGCCACTCGGACACGGCGTCCCACGCCAGCCCCAGCACCTCGGGCCGCGCCATGTCGGAGTGCTCGCAGGGGAGGCCGACGGAGGAGACCCGGCCACTGAGGTACGGCGCCCACAGCGCGGTGGGGGAGAAGTCCGCCGGCTTTCCCTCGTCCGCGACGAGGAGCAGCGTGTCCCCGTCGAACCGGCCGAACTCGTGCTCGTCCCTGATCTCCGTGTTGTTTCGGTAGATGCGGGCCATGAGCATGAGCTCCTCGTCCGAGAACCCGCCGAGCAGATGGCCCAGTTCGGCACGGATCCTGCTCACCAGGCCGGCATCGACACCGTGCGCCGAGACAGCGGGTGCGGTCGGTGGCGCGGTCGCTGGCACCGACGTGTCGTCGGCGGGGGCACCGGCCGTCGGAAGCGGCGGATAGGCGTCCATGAGGATCAGCGACACCTCCTCGCCCTCGGCCCGCAGCCGCACCGCGATCTCGTGCGCGGGGGTACCGCCGAACGACCATCCGACGAGGTGGTACGGCCCCGACTCCTGCACGGTGCACAGCTGTTGGACGTACTCCTCCGCCATCTCCCCTACAGAGCTCGCCACTTTGCTCGCACCGTCGAGACCGCGCGCCTGGAGCCCGTACAGCGGATGCCCCTCCGGGATGTACCGGGCGAAGGGCAGATAGCACCAACTCAGGCCGCCACCGGGGTGGATGAAGAAGAAAGCCGGTTCGCTGCCCGCGGTCCGGATCGGCAGGAGTCCGCCGAGCGCGTCCTGGACGGACGACAGGTTCAGGGTGCCCATCAGCCGAGCCGGCGTCGGGTTCGCGATCAGCTCCCGCATCGAGACCGACACACCCCGGGCACGCAGCCGCTCCATCAGGGTGACCGCCAGCAGCGAGTGTCCGCCCAGCGCGAAGAAGTCGTCGTCCACACCGACCGAGGGCAGGCCCAGCACTTCGGCGTACGCCTCGCACACCGCCTCCTCCAGCACCCCGGCGGGGCCACGGCCACGCGACTCCCCCGCAGCCGGACCCGACAGGTGCTGCGGCGCGGGCAGCGCCCTGCGGTCGAGCTTGCCGTTCACCGTCAACGGCAGCCCGTCGAGCACCACCACCGCGGACGGCACCATGTACGGCGGCAGCCACTCCGCCGCGAACTCCCGTACGGCTCCGGCGAGTACGGCCGGTTCGACGCCGCCGCCGGACGGGACGACGTACGCGACCAGCCGCTTGTCGCCCGACGTGTCCTCCCGCACGACGACCGCGGCCTGGCTCAACTGCGCCTGTGTAGCGAGCACCGCCTCAATCTCGCCCGGTTCGATCCGGAAGCCGCGGATCTTCACCTGGTCGTCCGCCCGTCCCGCGAACAGCAGTTGGCCGTCGGCCGTCCAGCGAGCCCGGTCCCCGGTCCGGTACAACCGGGAGCCGTCCGTGGCGTACGGGTCCGCCACGAACCGTTCCGCGGTCAGGCCCGCGCGGCCGACGTAACCGCGGGCCAGTCCCGCGCCCGCGACGTACAGCTCACCGGCGACTCCCACCGAGACCGGTTCCAGGCGCTCGTCCAGCACATACACCCGGGTGTTCACCACCGGCGCGCCGATGGCCACCACCTCCGCCTCCGTGTCGCAGCGCCACAACGTGGCGTCCACGGTGGTCTCCGTCGGGCCGTACGAGTTGAACATCACCCTGTCCCTGGACCAGCGCGCCATCACCTCCGGCGGACACGCCTCCCCCGCCACCACGAGCACCGTCTCCGCGTCGAGCGACTCCTCGTCGAGGGTCGCCAGCACGGCCGGCGGCAGGGTCGCGTGGGTCACGCCAGTCACCGGCCCGGGTGACCCGCTCCCGGAGCAGTCGCTCGTAGGAGAAGAGGAAGGAGGCGCTCGACACATTGCCCTGGTCGCGCAGGACTCCGGTGGTGTGCCGGAGGTCGTGGCGGGTGAGGCCGAGGTTGACCCGTACGGCGTCGATGACCTTCTTGCCGCCCGAGTGCACGAGCCAGTGACCGATCTCGCTGCGCCTGAGCCCGGCGCCGGACAGCAGCCGGTCGACGACCTGCTCCGCGTTGGCACCGACCACGTAGGGGATCTCGGGGTCGAGATAGAAGCTGAACTTCGCCTGTGTGTCGTCCCAGTCGTACCGCATCGCGTCGATCGCGTCGGTGATGAGGTGGCTGGCGAAGCCGATGAGGCGCGGGCTGCCGGGGGAAGCCGGCAGGTCGGCCGGGCCATAGGCGGTGTCGGGGGTGTCGGCGACGAGGGCGATCGCCGCGGCGCCGTCGCCGAACAGGCTGTTCACCACCGCGGTGCGCATCGACGAGTCGATGACGTAGGCGGCCGAGCAGGCTTCCACGCACAGCAGGACGGCCACCTTGCCGGGGTTGGCGACCGCCCAGCCCGCGACGGCGTTGAGGGCGTTGAGTCCGGCGTTGCATCCCATGCCAACCACGTCGACCCGGCTGGTTTTAGGGAGGATGCCCATCTCCCGGATGAGCAGGGCGCTCAGTCCCGGGGTGAGGAAGCCTGTGGTGGTCACGCAGCACAGGTAGTCGATGTCCGCGACGTCGAGGCCGGAGCTGTCCAGGCAGGTCCGTATCGCTCTGGATCCCATGTCCAGGGCGAGCCGCTTGTGTTTGGCGAGCAGCTCCCCCTGGGGTTCGGGGAGGCAGACGCCGTCGGTGTCCAGGGGCGGCACGGTGAGGTGGCGCCGTTCGATGGCGCTGTTGAGGAAGACGGAGCGGACCCGGGGGTCGGTGATCCTGAAGAGGTCGAGGAGTTCGCGCTGGGTGTAGGAGACTCCGGTGGTCGCCGTTCCGATGCCCACGATGGCGGCGGCGCCGGTGTTCTTGCCGTGAGCGACGCCGAGTTCGGTGGTGAGGACGGTGCCCGGACGTTCCGCGGTGACGGTCATCGGTAGGTCCACCCCCACATCCGGGTCTTGCTGCGGATCGTGCACACTGCTGTCAGCACGTCGATCACCCTTCCGGTGAGCTGGTGGTCTGAGACCTGATGAACCGCGCCAGTCGGGCGATCCCGTCGGCGATCTCGTCGTGGGTCAGGTAGCTGACGGACAGCCGCAGGCCGTGCTCGCCGCCGCCCTCGGGATAGAAGTAGGACATCGGGGTCCAGATGACGCCGAACTCCTCGGCGGAGCGCCGCAGCGCGGTGTTGTCCGCGCGGAAGGCGACGGTGACCGCCAGAAAGAAGCCGCCAGTTGGTTCGTTCCAGCGGATGCCGAGTGCGGCCCGCTCGTCCTCGGGGAAGGTCTCTTCGAGCTGTCGCAGGGTGACGCGCATGGCGTCGCCGTAGTACGCGGCGGTCTTGGAGTTGAGCTCCGAGGCGCGTTTGTCGGCGGCGAGGAGCATGCCGGCGACGACGGCCTGGGCGACCGGGGAGGTGTTCACCGTGACCATGCTCTTGATCTTGGTGAGTTCGTCCGCCAGCAGCCCGGTGCCGCCCGTGTCGTCGTGGACGTCCTGGTCCGCGACGACGAAGCCGACGCGCGCGCCGGGGAAGAGGGTCTTGGAGAAGGAGCCCAGGTGGACCACACGGCGGTCCCGGTCGAGGGCCTTGAGGGTCGGCAGCTGGGTGCCCGGGCTGACCAGCCGGTAGGGGCTGTCCTCCAGCAGCAGGAGGTCCTCCCGGGCGGCCAGTTCGAGTAGTTCCCGGCGGGTCTCCAGGGGCATGGTGGTGCCGGACGGATTCGCGTGGTCCGGGATCACGTAGAAGGCGCGGGGGTTACGGCCACGGGCCCGCTCTGCACGGATCGCGGCCGCCAGGTCGGCGCAGCGGAATCCGCCGGGGTCCTCCGCCACGGCCGTCAGCTCGGCGTCGAGCAGCCGCGCCGCGCCGGTGATTCCCACGTAGCAGGGGCTGGAGACCAGCAGCACGTCCCGCGGTCCCGCGATGAGGGCCCGTACGGCGAGCAGCATCGCCTCTTGGCAGCCGACGGTGACCACGATCGACTCCGGGGAGACGTCGATGTTCTCGTCCAGGCGCAGCCAGTCGGCGATGAGTTCGCGGATCTGGCCGCTCGTCGGGCCGTACTGGAAGAGCGCGGAGCGGACCTGGTCGGGTGAGGCTCCGCCGTCCTCCAGGTGGTCCAGGTAGCGGCGCAGGTACGTGAAGATCTGCTCGGTCTCGAAGAAGCCGTCGTAGGGGCGGCCGGGCGCGAAGGAGATCGCGTCGGGGTAGCGGTGGGTGATCTCGTTGAGGAAGTTCATGGTGTCCAGGACCGGGTCGGCGAGGCTGCCGTGCAGCTCCGCCTTGCGCAGACCCGGGCCGCTCGTCCGCCCAACTAGGCCTGCTGCTAACGGAGTTGAGGTGCTGTTCGGTGCGCGCACCAGCTCCGGGCCCGCGTCCGCGACCGTGCGGACGCCGGTGAGGGTCATCGCCTCGCTCAGCTCGTCGGTGACGATGCCCAGGACGTGACGTACGCCTTCCTGCCCGGCCGCCGCCAGGCCGTGCAGGACGGGGCGGCCCAGCATGACGGCGTCGGCGCCCAGGGCCAGGGCCGCGAGGACGTCGGCGCCGTGGCGGACCCCGCCGTCGAGGAGGACGGGGCAGGCGCCCGCGACCGCTGCCGCGATCTCGGGCAGTACGTCGAGGGTGGCGGGCGCGCCGTCCAGTTGCCGGCCACCGTGGTTCGACACCACGATGCCGTGCGCCCCCGCCGCGATCGCCCGGGTGGCGTCGGCGGCGGTCAGGACGCCCTTGACCAGGACGGGCAGGGAGCTGATGGAGCGCAGCCACGCGACGACCGACCAGTCGAGGGACGGATCGAACTGGGCCAGTGCGTGGGCGGCGGGTGCGGCGAAGCCGTCCGTGCTCAGATTCGCCGGCTCGATCCCGGCGGGCAGGGTGAAGCCGTTCCGCAGATCGCGGGACCGTCGGCCCAGCCGCGGGGCGTCGGCCGTGAGCACCAGGGCCTCGAAGCCGGCTCGCTCGGCGCGTTCCACGAGGTGGCGCGTCGCGTCGCGGTCGCGGAAGCAGTACACCTGGAGCCACAGCGGGGATGTTGCCGCCGCGGCGATGTCCTCGAAGGTCCGCCCCGCGAAGGTGCTCACGACGAGGGGAACGCCGGCTTGTCCGGCGGCCCGGGCCGTGGCGACCTCCCCGGCCGGGTGGGCTAGGATGTGGTACGCCACGGGCGCGACGGCGATCGGTGCCGCCCAGCGGCGGCCGAGGAGCGTGGTCCCGGTGTCGGGGCGGCCGGCGCCGGTGAGGACGCGCGGATTCAGCCGTACGCGGTCGAATGCCTTCAGGTTGTCCGCGAGGGTCCGTTCCTGTCCCGCGCCGCCCTCCAGGAAGTCCCAGACGTCGGGACTCATCGCCGAACGCGCCAGGGTGGCGTAGTCGGTCAGGGTGAGCGGGCCGGTGTCCGGGCCGCTCACGAGGCGGTCAGCCGGTCGCGCTCCACCGCTTCGTACAGGGCACGGATGTTGGCGCTGCCGAATCCGCGGGAGCCCTGGCGCTGGATGAGTTCGAAGAAGAGGGTGTTGCGCTCGTAGGGGGAGCGGGTGAACAGCTGGAGCAGGTAGCCCCATTCGTCGCTGTCCGCGAGTACCTGGGCGTCCCGCAGCCCGGCGATCTCCTCGTTCAGGCCCGAGAGGCGGTCGGCGAGCATGTCGTAGTAGGTGTCCGGAGTGCTCAGGAACTCCACGCCCCGCTCCCGGCAGGCGCGTACGGCGGGGATGATGTCGTCGACCAGGAAGGCGAGATGCTGCACGCCCTCACCGGCGTTGCGCTGGAGGAAGGCGTCGAGCTGGCCGGGCTCCTTCGACGGGTCGGGGGCGACGAGGGTGAAGATGACCCGCTCCGAGGCGCTGCGCACGACGAGCGAATCCATGGCCTGTCCCCCGACGGCCACGTACTCGGAGGAGTAGCGGGCGAAGCCGAAGGCGTCCTGGTAGTAGTCCGCGTGGCGGTCCAGGCTGCCGCCCTCGACACAGACGGCGACATGGTCGAGCAGCCGGATCGGGCCCTCTTTGTGTGCCGGCGGCTCCGGGGCGGCCGTCCACCGCCGGCCCGGGGGCAGGTAGGCGGCCGACCGTGCCGTGACCGGGAGGAGCGCGTGGGTGACGTCGCCGAACCCGGTCACGACGGGGGTGCCGTACGGGGTGCCGACGGACCGGGCGCCGGCCGCCACCGCCGCGTCATGGGTGGCGGCCACGTCGTCGCACGTCAGGGCGATGGTGGCGATCCCGTCCCCGTGCAGGTCGAGGAACTTCCAGACCCCCGGACCGGAGGTGACCACCAGATGCAGGTCACCCTGTCTGAGCAGAACGGAACTCCGGTCGACCTCCACGCAGTCGGCGACCCAGGTGAAGCCCATGGCCGAGACGAAGTAGTCGGCCGTGGCCACTTTGTCTCGCGTGTACATCTCGACGTGCGCTATGTCGTGCACAGGCATGGAGGTGCCCTCCTGATGTGCGGGTCAAGAGCGGGTACTCGGCCCGCCCGGTGGGATTACCAGCGCCATTCGTGCTGGCCGTACAGGTGCCCGGCCTTGATGCCGCGGTCCTTGCACCAGGTCATGAACTCGTCGATCTGCTTGATCTGGTAGGTGTCCTCGTTGTACGTGGTGGCCATGACGTGGCCCAGCCAGGGCTCCTCGCCCATGGCGTAGACGTACGCCTCCTTGGCTCCCAGCTCGGTCATGATCGCGGCGGCCTGCTCGGCGTTGGAGCCCGAGAGCTTGCGCGAGTTGCTCATCTTCTTGGTGACCGGGATGGTCAGCAGGGCCTGGTAGAGCCAGGTCAGCGGTGCTCCGTCGCACTCCATGCCGAGGTAGGCGAAGTCGGCCGTGCCCAGGTGCTGCTTGATGTAGCGGTAGAGCATCGGATCGATGCCGGAGGAGTCGGCGCCGATGAAGACCTTCTTGCCCGCCACTTCGGCCCAGTAGGTGGACTTGGCGCGGATGTCCAGGTCGCAGTGCTCACCCAGGAAGGGGGTCGCGGTGACCTTGCCGCCGGGGAACTCGACCTCGTCGAAGTCGTCGACCTCGATCACCGGGAAGCCCTGGTTCTTGAGCATCAGGGCCATCGCCGGGTCGGCCAGGTTGCCGCGCGAGGAGCGCGGCATCACGATCGCGCCCAGCCTGCCGCGCAGTTGCAGCAGCGTCTCCAGGACGATGTGGTCCTGGTGGCCGTGGGTGATCAGCACGAGGTCGATGAAGTCCGGCAGATCGTCCAGGGTGTAGCGGTCGCCGACGGTGTTGTCGGCGCTGATGAACGGGTCGGTCACGATGGCGGCCTGCGGCGTCTGCAGGACCAGACAGGCGTGCCCGAAGTAGCGGATGCGCCCGCCTTCCTGGATGTGCCGGTCCTCCGCGAGACTGGACTGCTCGCTGAACATCCCGGCCAGCTGGTCCACTTGGGTGCCGGCCAGTCCGAGCGCGTCGGCGACGTGGCTCACGGTGGTGGGGCGGACGCGGGCCTTGAACAGCTCTTCCAGGCCGGGGTGCTTGAACGGCACGCCCAGCTCCAGTACGTCCGGCGAGGTCAGTCGCGGGGTGCTCAGGATGAAGGGGCGCTCGATGCCGGTCTCGTACGAGATCTGCACCGACTGCCGCGATTCCTGGTAGACGTCGCTGGTGTAGACGATCGGCTCCATGAACCGCATCTGGGCCTGGTTGTCGGTGTCGTAGGCCAGCTCGACCAGTCCGCCGAGCTCCGGCGGCAGCTTCGGGTACAGCGGGGTCAGGTCGAATCCCGTCGCGTTCGCCCGCAGCAGTTCCTGGCCGGCGGCTATCGCCTCGGCGAAGCGCAGGATCGCCGCCCGGTCGCGCTTGATCGCGGCGAGGAGATCACGCACCTCGTCGGCGCGCTCCTCGGCGATGTTGATGAAGTAACCGCCGCGCAGCTCCGGGTTGTTGCTGGCCGCGACGTGTACCTGCGGCGACTGCAGATAGGACTCGAGCAAGGGTACCTGGAGGAACGCGAGATTCATCGCGGACTGAACCGGCGCCAATGTGTATGGCCAGGCGAAGAACCTGTCTATCAGTGGCTCGACAATGACGTTCGACCGCAGGAACAGCTCCTGGTCAGCCATCTGCGCCCCTCCTTCCGGGAGAAATTCGGAACAACGACTTCCCTCAATACATATGTGGAGCACCTGGAGTTCGAGGCGCTTATCGCGTCTCTTGCCTCAGCAGGATGACCCGTCGGCATGCGGTGGATCAATACTCGGCGGCGCCGCTCAGCGATGAGCACGGAAAACGCGGGCGAGTTCCTCCCCCGTCCTCTCGCCCGCTTTTGGAGCGGCTTTTCAGCGGTCCTCGCCCGACCGGTTCTCACCTCGGGTGTTTAACTGCGCTCCTGCGTCAGTTGAACGGGCGGTGGGGCCGCGGGCCGGCCGTCGCGAACCCTTGTTGATGGGTCCGGCCGCGCGGTGACATCGTGAGGCGCAGCCGGCCGAGCATCCCTGCCGCACCACGAGGAGAGGGCCTTGCCCAAGACGAGAACCGACGCCCGCGGTGATTCCGCCGACGCGCGCCGCGCCGCGTTCCACCGCGTCGCCGGCCGGGATTGAGCGGGACCGCCATGCCCTTCGTCAGCACCAACGGCATCCGGCTGTCCTACCAGCGCTCGGGCCGCGGCGAGCCGGTCCTTCTGATCATGGGGTCGTCCGCCGCCGGACGGGTCTGGACCGTGCACCAGACACCCGCGCTGCACAAGGCGGGTTATGAGACGGTCGTCCTCGACAACCGGGGCATCGCGCCCTCCGACGCGCCGGACGGCGACTACGCGTTCGCCGATCTGGTCGCCGACACCCGTGGCGTGATCGAGGAGTTGGAGCTCGGTCCGTGCCGTGTGGTGGGCACGTCGATGGGCGCCATGATCGCCCAGGAGCTGGCGCTCACCCATCCGCACCTGGTGCGTTCGGCGGTCCTGATGGCCGGCCGGGCACGGTCGGACGCCCTGCGGCGGGCGCAGTCAGCAGCCGAACGCGCCCTGCGGGACAGCGGGGTGCGGCTGCCTGCCCGGTACACCGCCGCCAAGTCGGTGATCGAGATGCTCTCGCCGAAGACCCTCAACGACGAAGGCGCCGTCGCCTCGTGGCTGGAGCTCTTCGAGGTCTCCGGCGGCAACGACACCGTGCGCGGTCAGTCGGCGGCCGTGGACGAACTCGGCGACCGCCGTGCGGAATTGCGCGGCATTACGGTACCGTGCCGTGCCATCGCGTTCGCCGATGATCTGATCTGCCCTCCGCATCTTGTCGCGGAAGTGGCCGATTCCATTCCGAACTGCGATTTCGTGGAGATTCCCGACTGCGGTCATCTCGGGTATCTGGAGCAGCCGGAGATGGTCAACTCGGCCATCGTCGAGTTCCTCGACAAGTACTGACGAAGCGATGACGTACTGACGGAGCGGTTTTCTCCGCTCGTTGCCGGGCGTCCACCAGCGGCCATTCGCCGTTCCATGTGAGAGAACAAGAGAGCGAGGCGAAATTCCGTGGCCATGATGGGCGGGCCGGGTATGGGCGGACCGGGCATGAGCGTGCCGATGCGGGTACGTCAGGGCGAGGAATCACTGACGCGGCAACGGATCAAGCCGGGCACGGTGCGCCGCATCCTTCCGTACGCGCGTAAATACCGTTGGCAGGTGGCCCTGCTGGTGTTCGCGACGAGCGTCAGCGCGGCCATCACGGCCGCGGGGCCCCTGGTTCTCAAGAAGGTCATCGACGACGGGATCCTTCCCAAGGACCTCGGGATGGTGGTGTGGCTCTGCGTGCTGCTGGCTGGCCTCTCCCTGGTCGACGCGGCGTCGCTGTTCGTGCAGAACTGGTGCTCGGGACGGATCGGTGAGGGGCTCGTCTACGAGTTGCGCACCAAGGTCTTCTCCCATGTGCAGGAGCAGTCCCTCGCGTTCTTCACCCGGGCCCAGACGGGTGCGCTGGTCAGCAGGCTCAACTCCGATGTCATCGGCGCCCGGCAGGCCGTGACCACCATGCTCGCGTTCCAGCTCTGCGAGCCGTGCCACATCGGCACTCGTGGTGCCGGGCGCGCCGGCCTCGTCGGTCTCGGCCCGCTTGACCCAGGTCCGCAGGGCCTCGGGGTGCACATCGAGCTGGTCGGCGATCCGCTTCACCGCACCGGTCCGCGCGGCGGGGTCCTTGCGGGCCTCAACCGCCATACTTGTCGCGCGCTCGCGCAGTTCGTCGGAGTACTTACGGGGAGCAGCCATAGTCGGCATCCTTCCGGGTCTTCGATGTCTCCATCAAACCCGGGGCGGTTCAGTGAGTTGATCAAGCCGCGAGCAGTTTAGACAGACGCTCGGCTGGGGTTTCCCAGCCGAGCGTCTTGCGTGGGCGGCCGTTGAGTTCGGTGGCGACCGCGTCCAGGTCCTTGCGGATGTGCCGGGTCAGGTCGGTGCGCTGCTGCCGCGGCCGGGGGCCCGGCCGCCTGCCGCTTCCTCAGCGGCGCCCCAGTACCTCGGCGATGCGGATGAACCCGTCCGTGCCGTGGCCCAGGCCGATGACGCGGCGGGCCATGCCCTCTGCCGCGCGCATGACGCCCGCGTCGATGCCATGCCCTTCAGAGGTCTGCACGATGTGGGCCATGGACGAGGCTGCCGAGGTGATCGGGTTGCCCTCGCCGGAGAAGTCGCCGCTGTCCACACCCTCCGCGGCCTGCTCGAAGAGTGGCGGGATGATCGCGCCTATGCCCTTGGCTAACGGGGCCAGCTCCTGCGCGGTGACACCCTCAGCCTTGGCCACCGCCAGGGCGTGTGCATAGCCCGCCATGGCAGTCCAGAAGATATCCAGCAGCGCGATGTCGTAGGCGGCCGCCCGGCCGATCTCCTCGCCAAGATGGGTGTGGGTGCCGCCCAGCGCCTCAAGGATAGGTAGATGCTTGCGGTAGAGCTCCTCGGGACCGCTGTGGATGAAGACCGCGGCAGGCGTTCCGATGGTCGTGGTCGGTGTCATGATGGCGCCGTCCAGGTATTGGATGCTGTGCCCGGCCGCCCAGGCCGCCGTGTAGCGGGCCCGGGCCGGGGTGTCGGCGGTCAGGTTCACCACCGTGCGGCCCTTGAGCGCGTCGGTAATCGCCTCGCGCCGCAGAATGGCGTCCACAGCGTCGTAGTTCACCACGCAGGCCACGGTCAGCCCGCTCGCGGCGACCGCCTCTTCTGCGGATCGGGCTCCGACTGCGCCTCGCTCGACCAGATCGCGGTTCCTGCCCGGTGTCCGGTTCCAGACCGTCGTCCGCAGGCCAGCATCCAGGAACGCTACTGAGGTTCCCCCGGTGTGCGGGAGGTGCTGATCAGCTGGTCAGGAGGGGTTGACGGGGTTTCAGGTTCGTTCGTTCGGCCGTTGCCTGATCGGCGTAGTGCTTCTCCTCGAACTCGATCGGACTGAGGTAGCCGAGCCGTTTCTGGATGCGCCGGGAGTTGTAGAAGCCGTCGATGTACTCGAAGAGCGCGAGGTTCGCCTCAGCCCGGGTGGCGAAGACGCGGCCGCGGATGCACTCCGTCTTGGTGATCATCCAGAGGTTCTCCGCGAGGGCGTTGTCGTAACTGTCTCCGACCGAGCCCATGGATGCCTGAACGCCCGCTCGCAGAAGGCGAGTTGTGAGCTTGATCGACGTATATTGACAGCCGTGGTCCGCGTGATGAATGAGCTGTCCGGGCTCGACCTCGCGGGACGCGAGGGCGTACTCGAGCGTGGACAGCACCAGGTCGGCGTCCGCGCGGGCGGAGGTCTCCCAGGCCGCCACCCGTCGGGAGAACGCGTCCCGGATCGCGGACAGCCACAACGGGCCCTCGCCGGTGGAGATCATCGTCAGGTCGGTGACCCACAGCCGGTTCGGCGCACTCGCGGTGAAGTCGCGCTGGACCAGGTCCGGGGCCAGGGTGGCCTTGGGGTCCCGGCGCGTGAAGCCCGTGCGACGCGGGCTGATGCCCGCGATGTCGGCCTCGCGCATCAGGCGCTCGACCCGCTTGCGGCCCACATGGACGCCCTCGCGCTGGAGCACGGCGTGCACGCGCGGCGAGCCGTAGATCCCGCCCGAGTCGGCGTGGATCTCCTTGATCTGCTCGGTCAGCTCCGAATCCCGGCGCCTTCGTTCGCACGGCTCGCTCTCGGCTCGGCGCCAGCGGTAGTAAGTGGAGGAGGGGACGTGCAGTTCCCGGAGGACGGGCTCGACACCGAGGTCACCGCGTTCTTTGAGGAACGTCAGTACCTTCGCCGGGTCGTGTCGAGTTCCTGGGCGAAAAAGCCGAGGCGGTCCTGAGGATCTCGTTGGCCCGGCGCAGTTCCTTCACCTCGCGCCGCAGGGCGGCCAGTTCCTCCTTCTCGGCACTGGTCAGCCGGTCGTCGCGCTCGCCGGCGTCCGCCTCGGCCTGGCGGATCCAGCCGCGCAGCGCCTCGGGGTGCACACCGAGATCGACAGCAAGCTTCTTGATCTGCGGCTTCGGGTCGGATACGCGATACATCCGTACCGCACGCTCACGCAACTCCAGCGAGTACTTCCTGGGGGCAGCCATGGTCGATGTTCCTCTCATGAGTCCCATCTGGCCCTCTGTCAACTGACTCCGCATCTCGGGGGAACCTCACTCCCTCGCTCGGTGAGCTGCTCGGCGACGTGCCGCTCATGCGCGTCACCTATTGCTTTCCGTTGCTGAAAGCTCGTCATGGATGCAGTGTGGCCCGCGGAACAAAGCAGGTAACCCATCGTGGATTGAACCCAGCCAGTCCCATTCAGTCTCAGTAGTTCTCACTGTGTTCGCGTCAGTCCGTGGACGTCCGGCTACGTCCGCACACGTTCACCGCAACTTGGCCGAAATTCGACAGCACGACAGCGCTGCGGCAGGGGGGAGTCACCCCCGACGGGAGGCCGTGGTCAGCCCACGTGTCGGCGGCGGTTGAATCACCCGTCGCCGACACCACGCAGACACCAGGGCCGCCAGCTCGCCGGCCTCGCTGAAGCAGGGCCCGGCTCCAGGAGTCAGGAGCAGCAACTGCTTCCAAGCGGATCGTCGTTCCAAAACACCCGGCGGCCTCATGGAGGCGCTGCAAGGCATCAACCGCCCGTATATCGAGCGCCCCGATATACGTCCGCCATACCCCGGGGCCGGGGTTGAACTGCGCTCTGGAACACAGCAGTTGCCGCTACTCCTAGAAGGCGGCCGGGTCCGCTGGAGCTGCGGCAGCAGTGACTTCCAGCAGCCACCGCACAGGGTGCGAAGGTGACGTCTGCTGCGACCCGTACCGACCAGCACTGACAACGCCCCTCCGCTGCGCGAAGAGGACCAGCCGCGGGCGACCGCGAGCCCGAACCGGCCCACCTGCCGCGTCGACGCTGCGATGACCGCGGCGGCGGCTTCGGTTCTGCCGGATCCTGCACGTCCGGCATCGCTGATCCCCGTCCAGCCCACCGCTCCTGCAGCCGAGACAGAAATCGCTCATACGGCAGAGTCGGCCATCTCCGCGAACACACGCAGCCGGTCGGCGGTGCCGCCCGCCGGTGAGATCCGGACCGGCCTGCCCGCGATCATGATCACTCTGCAGCAGGCTGCCGACTGCGAACGTCGAAGGCTGGAACGGCTGGACGGTCACGAGGAACGCAGGGAACAGCGGCGCGTGTGGTTCGAGGCCGCAGCTTCCGCGCAGGGCGAAGTCACCCGCTTACGCCCGGGCCAAGCGCCTCAACAGGGCTGAGGTAGCTGGGGAACTGCGCAGGGTCGTCGGGGACTACCGGGACAGCGGCAGCGAGCAGGACTGACGGCATCCGCTGCACCGGCGTTCCCCGATCGGCTGCCGGGCCCGGGTTCACGGCAGCCGGCCCAAGGCGCGGACCTGGCGGTGCAGCTCCACGCGGACCGTCTGCGTCCAGGCCCGACCCCGTACAGCCTGGCCGGGACGGGACCCGTTTGCCTGCGGCCCGGTCGGATCGTGAGGAGATGGGGCGCACTCCACACCTGCAATTAGGCCAGATGTTCGACTTGCTGCGCAGGGTCGATACCGAAGAGGCGCTGCAGGTGAGGGGCGCGGAGCAGCTCATTCACCCCTCGTCCTCTTCTCGGTCGATATGGGTGCGCTGCGCCTCGTACGGGAGACGGCCGAAGCCAGTCGCCGCCGATGGGCGTGACAGGCGCCGCCTGCCGGGTGCGGCTCGCCGGTTGTTGTGGTGGCTGGTGGTGCGTTGTGGCTCTGGCGTGACGCTGCGGCCTGAAGAGGTTCACGCTGGATAAACCATGATTTCGATCATATTGCTTTGCGTCGGGGCGTGGTGGGGTTCGCGGGCTGTTGTGTACAACTCACGAACTCGCAGGAGAGATTGACGCATTGAGACTCTTACGTGTGTCGGCGTGGAGACATGTTGCGGCCGGTGCCGCGCTGGCACTGCTTGCAGGGATGGGCACCGCGGCAGCGGCCCCTGCACCGCCTGCGCCGGGCTTGGAGGATTCCCCGGCGGAGGTGGCAGCAGCCGGACCGCAGGACCTCTCGGCCATCGCTGCCGGGGGTGCGCGTCCGGTGTCGGGCACCGCTCCATCGGCCGGCCCCAAGTTCGCCAAGTCAGGCTCCATCTGGCGGGTCATCGCACCGGAGGTGGTGCTGCGGAACACGGTGACCGACGCGGACGGTGACACCTCCACCGAGACGTTCCAGGTGTATACCGCGAAAGCGGACGGCACCCCGGGAGTCGAGGTCGACCTCGACGGCGCGGGTTCGAACGACGTGCTGGTGTCGCCGTATGTGAACTCCGGTGCCACAGCGAAGGTAACGGTGCCGTACGGCATCCTGAAGCCCGGCGTGCTGTACAAGTTCCGCACCTCCGCCTATGACGGCAGTCTGTACGAGACGACCTGGTCACCGTGGGCGGACTTCCGTATCGAGCCGTACGTGAAGTTCCCTGCCGCGCAGACGTCATCGACGATCGATACGACCGGACAGGAGAACATCGAGGTCACCCGGACCGACCCTGGCCCGGCGCTGCCGGCGTTCAACGCCAACGGGACGGTGAAACGGGAAGCCACCCAGGAACGTACCTGCGGCAAGCAGGATCCCGAGGGCCGCAAGCTCTGTATCGAACTGGCCCCGCCCACCGCGGAGTCGAAGGCGCGCGCGGCCAAGCGCACAGAGGCGCTGCGCGAGGCGACAGAGGCGAAAGCCCGCAAGGCCGGTAAGTCTTCTGCCGAGGCGGCTGCGGTGGCGGCTGACGCACCGCTGGCGGACCTGGTCAGCTGGTGCTCCGACGAGCCGGCCGGCGCGGACTACATGAACCGCACCGATGCCTGCCTGAAGAGCATCGGGTCGGGGACGCTGGTGTTCATCGACACCGACGACGCGACGATCGGCACCGCCACGTTCGACTTCGAACAGCGCCTCAAGGCGTACCCGAACAAGTCCGCTGGCGGGACCAACTTCGCCGAGTTCGACCAGCAGATCCGCATCATGCCGGTGAACATCGACGCCGCCCTCGACGGCGTCACGCTGAAGTGGAACACCCAATCGACGTGCGCGGCGTGTAATACGTCGGTGATTCGGTGGGCCGACGACTTCGACAACGCGGCGGGCGACAGCGCCTACTGGGACGCGGACAACTGGAACGCCTACACCGACGGCAGGTGGGGCACCCGCGCCACCACCTGGAACGGCACCGGCAAGGAGACCATCGACCTCGGCTGGTCGGTGACCGCGAACGTGGACGCCAGCACCACCGCGGCCGCCACGGCGGACTTCGGCACCTCCGGGATCGACGAGGTACAGGAATTCGCGCCGCGCTGCGACGACTGGCAGGCCAGCTCAGCGCCAGGCTGTGTGCTGCCGCATTTCAGTCCGACCTGGACGCTGGACACCAACAAGTACCCGGCCGCCGGAGGCTACTACTGGTACATGCAACAGGTGATGCCCGACCACGCAGGATCCAAGCGGTGGGACTCACTGATGCATTACCTGGGGCCGGACACCCTGGTGAAGACCAGCACCGGCGGGACGTGGACGTCGGACAACAGCCGTAGCGTCGTATGTGGTACCAACTCCGCCTGGAGCGTGCACCCATCCGATGCGTCCGTGGGGGCGGTCGACTGTGACGAGTACGCAATGGCCTCGACCCACGAGTCCGGCGGCTACCCCAAGAGCGTCAACCTCGTGACATCGGGCGCCAAGTGCGCCCAGTTGTTCACCGACAAGATGGGCGACGGCTCGGCGAACTTCGGCCTCCTCGCAGACACGCGTACGGTGACGAACGGGCCGAGCGGTACGGAGCGGTGCGGGCGGGCAGCCATTTCGAGCACGCAGAACCAGAAGGCGTTCAGCGGGTTCCCAGCCCCGGCGTGGCGGATGCTGGACGGTGACGGATTCTTCGTGACCCTGCCGGGATACGAGCACTGCACGTCAACGGCAACCACCTGCACGTGGAAGAAGATCGGCTGACGTAGCCCGAGCACCAACAGGAGAGAACCGCAAGTGGGGCCAGCCCGTCCAGGGCTGGCCCCCCTGGCGGGGGTGGTGAGCCCCGGCCGGGGGTGCCCCCGGCGTGCGGTGGGGGGGGAATAATTCTGTGGCACCCCCCTGGCCCGGAGAGCCGGCCCGGGTT
>NZ_JBFAKW010000140.1:0-23047 GCF_040655955.1 Streptomyces sp. NPDC050263
TACGTCCAGTACGAGGACTTCCGGCCGGCACACCGAGAGCACGCACCGGACGCCGCTCCTTGACGGGCAAACGTTGCCTGCCGCGGCACTAGACGAACCAGGAGGGGCAGGCGCACGGACCCTCACTGGGCTCACCCCCAGTCGCCGCCGCTCCCGCCCCGCCCCCGCCCCCGCTTCGTCTCCGACCGCTGCTTCTTCTCCCGCAGCCGGCGCTCGTTGATCCCTCGCGGGATCCGGGTCGGCCGACGCGGCTTGGGCGGCGGGGCGGTGGCCTCGGCGAGGAGGGCGGCGAGGCGCACGGCGGCGGTCTCGCGGTTGCGCCACTGGGAGCGGTGCTCGGAGGCGCGGACGGTGACGACGCCGTCGACGAGCCGCCCGGCCAGCCGCTGGAGCGCCCGCGCCTTCCACACCTCAGGCAGCGCCTCGGTGCGGGCGAGGTCGAACCGGAGCTCCGCCTGCGAGTCGCTGGTGTTGACGTGCTGCCCGCCCGGCCCCGAAGACCGCGAGAAACGCCACATGAGCTCGGCCTCGGGGAGGGAGACGGAGCCGCGGACGACATAGGGACCAGACATGCCCACCATGTTCCCGCCCCGCCCACCCCCGAGTCACGCGAATATCCCTTGGTAAAGAAAGTAAAGAAACAGGGAGTCGCGGGGAACCTTGGCCACCCTTCGCTGCGTTCATAGGGATAGCTGTAGCTTCGTACCCGCGCGAAGCCATACACAACGAGGGAAGGACTCCCAACCATGGCTGTAAGCCTGTCCAAGGGTGGCAACGTCTCGCTCACCAAGGAGGCTCCGGGCCTGACCGCCGTCACCGTGGGCCTCGGCTGGGACGTCCGCACCACCACCGGCACGGACTTCGACCTCGACGCCTCGGCGATCGCGGTCAACCCCGAGGGCAAGGTGTACTCGGAGGCCCACTTCATCTTCTTCAACAACAAGCAGACGCCGGACCAGACCATTGTCCACACCGGCGACAACCGCACCGGCGAGGGCGCGGGCGACGACGAGGCGATCAACGTCAACCTGGCCGGCCTCCCGGCCGACGTCGAGAAGATCGTCTTCCCGGTCTCGATCTACGACGCGGAGAACCGCTCGCAGAACTTCGGCCAGGTCCGCAACGCGTACATCCGCATCCTCAACCAGGCCGGCGGCGCGGAGATCGCCCGCTACGACCTCTCGGAGGACGCGGCGACCGAGACGGCCATGGTCTTCGGCGAGCTCTACCGCAACGGCGCGGAGTGGAAGTTCCGCGCGGTCGGCCAGGGCTACGCGTCCGGCCTCGTCGGCATCGCCACGGACTTCGGCGTCAACGTCTGACCCACCCGCCCAGCGCATACGCCGCAGGCAACGAGGCCCGGCCGGTCCACCCGGCCGGGCCTCGGCGCGTCTCGGGAGCCTCACTTACATTCGCTCCCCCTCAGCCGTAGGGCAGGGCAGTTGAGGAACCGAGCGGTTCGGCGAGCAGGTGACCACCGCCAGGGACAGATATGCGGGGCGTTCGAGGTAGAAGCCGCACGACACATCACCGCCGCACGCCAGTTGCGCTGCGGCCGACTCGACGACGCGGGCGAAGCGGAAGGCGTCGCAGTCGCCCTCGGCGGCGAACCGGGGCGCGTACTCGACCAGCCGCCCCCCGAGCCAGGCCGCTGCTTCCTTCGGCTCCTCCCAGGTCCCCCGGACGAGCGAGGGCGGTTTCATCAGCCAGAGTGCTGTTTCCAGCGGCGGAAGATCGGAGGTGGGGAACTCCGCGGCCACCTCCCGATACCGCTGGAACAGTTCCGGCCTACTGTCGGCCGGGGGCGGCTCGGGATGCGGGGGCCGACGCAACGCTTCCTGGTCGAAGCGCTGCTTGGGGCCGGTCCAGAGGTAGCCGTGATGATGCACCGGTAGTCCCGTAGGGGTAGAGGGGTCGGCCCCACCCGGTGAAGAGGGAGCGGGCAGGGCCGACCGAGGACTCGAAAGGCGGGAGGAACGTCAGACAGACAGTCCGAACCGCGCCGGGTCGATGCCGGCGGCGTCCAGCTCCTCCGTCGTGAACCGCAGCGGCGTCGCGTCCGGCCGCTTGCTGTCCCCGAGGGCCCAGGAACCGTCACCGATCCGGGCCAAGGTCACGCATCCCTCGCTGCAGGGACCACCGCACGCCTTCACGAACGAGACCCCGCTGATGTCGAGCGCGTACAGATCACTTCCGTCCAGCATTCGCACCACTGCACCTTCCTGATCACCTGACACGACCACGCCTGCATGCGCGACCGCCGCCGCCCGTGAGGACGGGAGCCGAAAGGAGGAAGGGGGGTAGGGGCTATGTGCGTTAACCGGAGTGGGAGTCGTGTACCTCCTGCGCCGACGCGCCCGCAGCACGAAGCGCTTCCGCTATTCGCTCGATGTGCTCGGCGGGGACCACGCCCACGTGCACGAACGGCGACCCGGAATGGGTGACCAACGGCCGCAGATGCCGCTGCACCCGTTCCGGAAGACCAAGGGCGACCAGCGCCTCACGAAGCGCCGTCGTCGCGGCGTCCGCCCGACTGCGGCTGTCCCGCCAGGTCTGCATGTCCATCAGTGGGCCTCGGCGTGGTGCGCGCGCAGTTCGACGTTGCGATCCGAAACGGCGCTGAAGTCACCGCTGGAGCGCGCGTTTTGTCTCGCGACACCGAGGGACAGACACACGGCACAGCCCGGCTCGGCGGAGGGCTCCGCCGGAGGGTCAGCCAGGCGATAGCCCTTCGACTTCTGAGTCTCCATGGGTGCCTCCCCAACTGCTGTGGCCGATGCAACGACCGTAAGAAGCAGGAAACCTACGGGTCCATGGTCTTGCACGAGCTTGCAGGCGAATTATTCTGGGAAATCACAGTCACCCGAGGGCATCGAGGGCGGAGACGATCAATTTCCTTGCATGCTCCCCGTAGACGGAAATTCCTGCCAGCTCGGCGAAGGTACGTGCGTAGTCAGCGATTCCATCGGGCTGTCTCAGATTGAGATGTGCGCTGACAAGTTCGACAGCCACCCTCTCGTCATCGAAAACCGAGAACGCTTCGGTCGGCCAGGCATGCCCACGGGGCCTGCCCATAGGAATAATGCCCAGGCTCACCGATGGTAGCGACGCCCGAGTGATGAGCTGCCCGAGCTGGGCCGCCATGACTTCGGCGTCCCCCACGACCGTGCGCAGAACCCACTCTTCGACGAGGAATGCAAAGCGGTGACCGGCGGCATGAAGAATGTGCTGCCTCGCCATTCGTGCAGCGACAGCGTCCGCAACGCTCCCCGGAGCGTCACGAATTGACGCAACCGTCTCAAGCACAGCCCGGGCGTAGTCGGGTGTCTGCAGCAACCCTGGAACAACCCATGACTGATAGAAACGGAACCGTTGCGTTCTCTCATACAGCGGCAGAACAGAATCCTGCACATGCTTCAGGCCCGCACGCTCCAGTCGACGCCAGTCGACGTACATCTCCTCTATGCCGCGCGCAGTAGCGATCAGATCGGCGACTTGGTCCTCCGTGCCGCACGTCTGAGCCCAGACGATGATGTCCTCCTCCGAGGGGAGTGTTACGCCGTTCTCGATCCTGGAGGACTTCGACTCATGCCAACCGGCACGGGCAGCGAACGCCCGTGCCGTGGCGAACCCCGCCGCCTGGCGAATCTCCCGGAGCCTCTTGCCCAGGGTCTTGCGTGCTTCCTGGACGGCCGAGGCTGGTGACGCGGTCAATGCGATGATCCCGTCAAATCAGCTCAGGTAACTTCGAATTCCTCATGTGTGACAGCTCGCTCCCACACTGATTCGAAGGCAGTCGAGCACAATCGGACCACCGCCGGATCGGCAGTACGCTCTTCGTCGCCGTCCGGGGAGAGCTCTCCGTCTCCGGTGAAGTGCAGGAACACGACGAGACTGTCGTCGAACAACCAGAAATCGTTGCCGGGCAGCGCGATATCCGACGCCCGTCGGCGAGGTAGCCAACGCACTTGCTCCCCCGCCGCGACATTCCCCGTCGTCACGTGATGCTCGAAACGGATGTAGTCCGTCACCGGCTCGGAAACGATACGTGCCCGGCGGATTGTGACACCTCGGCCAGCAGTGTCACGAATCAGTGCGAGCCATGGGCTCGTCGCCTGGTCGAGGTAGCGCGATGTACCGCGAGAGCCGTTCCGCCACGCGACGTACTCTGGATCGGACTGCATGTAGCCGTCCCGCATCTCCAGGTGCACCGCAGATCTCTTGGCCAGCCGAAACAACTCGTCAAACGCCGGTGCCTCCGCCACCGTTCACCTCCGGGAAGAACTGCACCATTCGCTTGGGAATCTCGACAACGGTCTCATGCTCGGGAAGGTCGAGCTCCGACAGCCGGTCGGCATCCAGGACCTTCCAGCCCTGAACCAGATAGTTGTCCGTGACGTCGTCGTAGTACACCGTCGGAGACTTACCCTCCGGTGATTCCGGGTCCTTGCCCAGCAGATGCAGAGCCATGGCTTCCTCCGTGTCGAGGGTTGTCGATCTCTTCCACCGAGCTTGCACGCTCCAGGTGGGCGGGCGCACTGAACTTGCGCGTACTTGCAGGGGTTTAAGGTTCGTAGCCGGCGGAGCGGTGGAAAGCTCCCCGCATGACGCAGCCCAAGCGAACAGGGCCGGTGCAGGACAAGTTTCTGGAGCTGGTGCGTGGAACGCGGGACTCGCGTCACTACTGCAACAACGTCATTTGGGGCAACCTCCAGACCGAGGACTACGCCAGGCCGTCTTCCGGAGAGTGGTCGACTTCCATGGGATCCCCGACGACGTCGAAGCGGGGGCCGCTCGGCGTGCGGCGCGCGCTCAGTTCATCGGGCAGGATGGCCGCACTTATCACGCACTGCTCAGCGAGCAGGCCCTGCGCACGAATCTGGGGCGGCACCGAGGTGATGCGCGGCCAGCTGACCCACCCCCTCAACGCGCTCGCACTGCCAGGGCTGAAGCTGGGTGTCATTCCGGCGCGGGCAGAACTCGCTCTCTACCTCGGACACTCCTTCACGATCTTCGACGGACGCCACGTCCATGTCGAGACCTTCTCGGCGAGGCTCGACGTCAAGGATGAACGTGAAGTCGCCGTCTACAAAAAGGCGTTCGCCCTGCTGGAGCGGTCGGCGGTCTACGGGCAGGAGGCTCGTGAACTGATCGAGGCCGAACTGACCGTTCTGACCTGACGTATCAGGGCCAGCAGGCTCACGGGGGACACCGTGAGCACGGTGGTGGGGGCCTCGCTCTCGCGGAGGAGGAGGCGAGGGGCGGCGTGGGCGAGTTCGACGCAGTTCTCCGCTTCCACTCCTGAGAAGGAGGACTTTTGCCACCGAAGAGACATACCGTGGGCTCTCACAATTCTCGCGCGATGTCGTGGATGAGTTGCCGGGACTTCTCGACATCGAGCGATGCGCGTTCAGCGACGTCGATAAGATTCCGGTACTTGTTGAGTTCAGAGGCGGCCGTCACGAAGAAACCACCGGCGGGACTGTCCATCTGAACGGTATCGAGTTGGGGCACGACTCCGCGCGCGTACATCAGCGGATACGTCGCTTCGATGAACTCCTCGCAGGTGAACGGGATGACGCGGACGGTGACCGTCGGCCGTTCCGAGGCCAGAAGCAAGAACTCAAGCTGCTCTTTGGCGATCTTGCGACCGCCGAACCGCATACGCAGGGCTGCCTCGTGCACCACGGCAGCGAACGGCGTCGGCACGTCACGATCGAGAATCCTTCGCCTACGCAGCCGGAACTCCACCCGCGCATCGAGTTCCACGGCGGGAAGTGCGGCCGCGTACGTGCTGTGAATCGCCCTCACATATCCCTCGGTCTGCAGAACTCCCGGGACACTCATGGTCTGAACGCTCCGCAGAGAAACCGCGTGGTGTTCCAACTCTGCGATATTGAGGAAGCCGGGAGCGAGCACACCCCGATACTCATCCCACCAGCCCTGCCCCCGTGACTCGCGGGCGATGGTGCACAGCGCCTCGATCAGCGACTCGTCGTCGCATGAGTAGAAGATCGCGAGACGTCGGATCCGCTCCTCGCTGATGCCGATACGGCCGGACTCGATGTGGCTGATCTTCGCCTGGTCGGTCGAAAGCAGGCCTGCGGATTCCCGAGCCGCCTTGCCCGCAAGCTCCCTCAACTTCCGCAGTTCAGCACCGAGTCGGACCTGGCGGGCGGTGGGGTTCTCTCTCAGCGGCATGTCTCTTTCCTACCAGCGCCGGACACGGCCCGCGCCGATCCGGCCCACTCGTTCGGGTGAGCCGTGGGGACATGCTTGCCCATGCACAACTATGTCCCCTACCTTCAAAACGTCAGCGCGCGGCTCCAGTGAACCCGCAGTGCAGTCACCGACATCCGGTGCCCGAGCCACGGTGGCCCTCCCCGCGCATCCTCATCGCCAGAAGCAGACCCGGAAACGAGGCTCATGCATCCCCCGCAGATCTACCGCCTCCGCGCCCCCAACTCCCCCTCCAGTCCCAAGATTTGTCGAGATACGGTCGCCCTTCTTCTCCAGGCCACCGGGCACCCCGAACTCAGCTACGCCGCCCGCCTGTTGGTCTCCGAGCTCGTGACGAACGTCAACCTGCACACCACCTCGCTCGCCGTCCGTCTCGAAGCCGTCGTACGCCACAACCGCGTACGCGTCCGCGTGTACGACGACGAACCGGGGTCTCCCCAGCTGCCCGCGACCGATCCGGGACGAGAGCACGGACGCGGCCTACTCCTCGTCGAGGCGATGGCGCACGACTGGGGCGTCGGGTCGCCGCATCCCTCGGATTCGTCCGGCCGAGGCGGCAAACACGTCTGGTTCGAGCTCTGAGGAGCTGCCGCGGCGACGGTTGAGCACGTCGATCAGGGTGGCCAGGTCGGCCGCTCCCGCCGGGTCGTCCGGGTAGCGGGTGATGTGGAGAGGGCCGACCTCGGGGAGGACGACGTCCTCGCGGGCCAGGACATGGACCAGGGTGAGCAGGGCCGCTCGGGCGTTGCCGTCCTCGAAGGGGTGGAAGAAGGCCACGTCGAGGTACGCACGGGCCGCGCGCGCCGCGAGCGGGAGGCTCGGGTCGGTCGCCTCGCGCAGACAGGCGGCGAAGTCGGCCCGGGTGTGCGGGGTCAGGCCGTAGCGCTCGCGGCCGGCCTTGGCGTAGGCGTCACCCGTGCGGAAAACGGGCCTCGCCTCCCCCAGCACCTCGCCTTGCCAGCCGGTCAGCAGGGCAAAGTCGAGCGGGGCGCGGCATGCGGCGTCGGCGAGGGTCAAGGCGTGGGCGCGGAGGAGGCGTTCGGCGCGGACGGGGTCCCGTCGGCGGACCGGACCCGCGCACCAGGCGCGGAAACCGTCGCGTCCGGGAAGCCCCCGGTCCAGTGTCGGTGCGCGCTGCCAGTCGACCTCCCGGCGCACCCGTCGCCAGACAGCCAGGCTGTCGGCGGCGCTGCCACCGGCCCTGTCAGCGGCGGCGGTCATGGAACCCCCGGCCAGAGAACCTCCGGTCGTGGAACTCCTCCAGGGCCGCCCGCTCGCGGTGGTCCTGATAGGGGAGTCGGCCGGTCAGGGCGACGGCCAGGTCCTCGCCCACCGAGTCGATCAGCGTGCTTCCGGGGTCCGTCCAGCTCTCGAAGCGGCCGCCGATCGCGGTCTCCACCGCCCGCTCGGCCTCGGCCGGGTCCATGCCGGTGGTGCTGAGGAACCACGTCATCGTCCGCGCGGCCATCCCGTGCCAGCCGCCCTCCGCGCCGGAGTCCAGGACGCGCGTCACGAGCCGGACCGAGGCCCGTTCCAGATGCCAGCTGCGTTCCTCGGGGGAGGCTTCGGGGGCCGGGGCCAACTCCTCGAAGAGCTCGGCCAGTCGCTCCAGCCACGCCCGCCACTCCAGCAGGGCGGCGACGGCGCGGGCCGCGGTCTCGTCCGGGGTCGTCACCGAGGTGGCCCCGGTGACCCAGCTGCCGATGACTCCGCCGTACCGGTAGCACCAGTTCCATCCGGTGGCCCAGTTCCCGTAGCGCTCCCGGATGATCGCGTCCACCTGGTCCGCGCACCAGTTCTCGCCCTGCCACCAGCCCGCCATCCCGGAGAGCACGGGCGGAACCCACTCCCGGATCAGAGCGCTGAGCGTGGCCTCCTCGTCCTCGTCCCACGCGAAGGGGTGACGGGCCGGATCGAGTTCGTCCCAGGTCAGCCAGCGCGCGCTGGGGATGGGGGGCACGCGGTTCTCCGGGAAGGGCAAGGTGTCTCGGTTGTACGCCAGGGCCGGGCTCTCCCACTCTTCGGCGGACATCAGGGAGACCCCAGAATCCCGAACACTGCTGGAGACTTCAAACAGATTAAATGCCCGGGTCGCCACCTTGCACCCCGCTACCCTGCGCCCATGCTTCTGGAGCCGCTCCCCCTCACCCCCGACCACGACATCCCCGGCCCCCTCCTCACCGAACTCACCGCCCTCTACGCCTCCGACCGCGAGTTCCAGGCGCTCAGCGGTGACTTCCCCGACCCGGACGACATCCGGCCCGAGCAGGTGGCGGCGGCGCTGGCGGAGGAGTTGGCGAATCCCGAGGTCGAGGTGCTGCTGGCGCGCAGCGAGGGGCGGCTCGTCGGAGTGGTGATCCTCCTCGCCCGGCATCCCGACCCCGCCGATCCCGATCCCTGGATCGGGCTGCTGATGGTCGACGCGGGGGTGCAGGGGCAGGGCTACGGTCGCCGGATCGTCGAGCGGGTCGAGGATCGGTTCCGGGACGACGGTCGGATGGGCCTGCGGCTCGCCGTCCTCGACGCCAACCCCAAGGGGCTCGCCTTCTGGACCGCGCTCGGGTACGAAATCGTCGACCACCGGCCCGATCGTCAACTCGGGCGGCCCTGCGCCGTGTTGCGCAAGCCGATCCGCAGGATCCGGCACGCCGCACGCGTCGTCGTCCTCGACCCCGACGGCGCGGTCTTCCTCTTCCGCTACGACAGCGAGGACTCCGGTGTGCACTGGGCGCTGCCCGGCGGCGGGCTGGACGCGGGGGAGACCCCGGTCGAGGGGGCCCTGCGCGAGCTGCGCGAGGAGACGGGGTGGGCGGATCTGACGCCCGGCCCGCTGCTGTGCGTGTGGGAGCACGACTTCACCCGCTTCAGGATCCTCGTCCACCAGATCGACCGCATCTACGTCGCCCGCGGCCCGCGCCGGGAACCTGCCGGCCCGCATCTCGCCGCCTCCCACGCCACGGACGGCATCCTCGGCTGGCGCTGGTGGAGCCGGGAAGAGCTGCGCGCCCCGGCCGAACCGGTGTGGCCGCCCGAACTCGCCCGGCTGCTCGACGACTTCACCGACCGGCCTGCGTGAGGTCGGGCTTGCCGCTGCCGTACAGCCAGTCGGTCCAGATCGACGTGAAGTCCTCGTCCGGCGCCGCCCGTTCCACGTACGCCGTGAAGTCCTCCGTGCTCGCGTTGCCGTGGAGATGGGCGGCGGCCCAGCCCTGGACGATGTCGTAGAAGGCGTCGTCGCCGACCGTCCGGCGGATGCGGTGGAGCACCATCGCGCCGCGCTGGTAGACGGGAGCGGCGGAGACCTGCGCGGCGGTCGTCGGGTGCGCCGGCGGGAACTCCCACAGGTCCTCGTACTCCTCCTCTCCGTCGTCGTAGAGGGCGGTGAACGTCTGCTCGGCCGTCGCGCCGCCCTCGTCCTCCGTCCACAGCCACTCCGCGTAGGTCGCGAAGCCCTCGTTGAGCCACATGTCCCGCCAGGTCTTCGGGGTGACGGAGTCGCCGAACCACTGGTGGGCCAGTTCATGGACGAGGGTGGCCGTGTCGGGCGCGCCGGGGTAGACCGGACGGCTCTGGGTCTCCAGGGCGTAGGCGGAGTCCTCCGGGCGGTCGACGATCGCGCCCGTGGAGGAGAAGGGGTACGGGCCGAAGTTGTACTCCGCCCACTCCATGACCTCGGGGAGTCGTGCGAGCACCGCGCGGCTCGCGGCCGTCTGGGACGGGTCGACCGCCGTGTACACCGGCAGGCCGCCCTCCTCGGTGACGGACCGGGTGACCGTGTAGCGGCCGATCGCGACCGTCGCCGCGTAGCTCGCCATCGGCTCGGCGGTGTGCCAGGTGAAGGTCGTGCGACCGTCGCCCGTGGCCTTCTCGCTCCTCAACTCGCCGTTGGAGACGGCGGTCAGGCCCTTCGGGACGGTGACGGCGATGTCGTAGGACGCCTTGTCGGACGGGTGGTGGTTGCCGGGGAACCAGGCCATGGAGCCGGTCGGCTCGCCCAGCGCCAGCGCCCCGTCCGCCGTCCGCAGCCAGCCCTCCTTCGAGCCGTCCGGATCGGTGATCGTCTGCGGGCTGCCGGAGTAGCGGATCCGCACCTCGAAGGTCTCGCCCTCGGGCAGGGTGTCGGCCGGGCGGACGACGAGTTCCTGGCCCGTACGGCTCCAGCGGGCCCGGTCGCCCTCGACGGTGACCTCGGTGACGTCCAGTCCGTCCAGGTCGAGCTGGAAGGAGGCGAGTTCCTGCTCGGCGCGGGCGGTGATCGCCGCCGTGGCCGTGAGGACCGGGGAGGCCCCGGAAGCGCCCCCGGCAGCACCCCCGGGGGCATAGGCGAGGCTGAGGTCGTAGTGCGTGACGTCGTAGCCGCCGTTGCCCGCCTTCGGGAAGTACGGGTCGCCGACGCCCGACGCCCCTCGGGTTCCCTCGGCGTCGCCACCGGAGCAGGCCGTGAGTAGAAGGGCCAGACAGGCAGCGGCGGCCGGGACGGAGCGCACGGTTCGGGACACATCAACGATCCTACGAGGGCATGACACCATCACCTCGTGCTCGACATCGGCTACGCCCTCTCCAACCGCTTCCCGGACCCGCCGCAGATGGACTACCGGCGCGCGGACGTCCACACCCTGCGCCACGACCTGTTCTGCGGCGACGTCTACCTCGCCGACACCAAGGCCGACCGCGAGGTGTCCACAGCCTGGGGATGGGTGCCGGTGCTGGACTTCGCATGGGCGCTGTGCGACATCGTGGAGCAGGTCGACCAGGACCCCGCGGGCTCCCGCGCCTCCCGCCCGCAGCACGCGGAACTGGACTTCACCGAGTCCACCGACCGCATGCTCTTCGAGCGCCGCTTCGGCTGGGTGGACATCGAGGCCGACTGGATGCCGCCGGAGGAGCCCCCGCTCACCTTCTCCCACGCCGAACTCCGCCGCGAGGCCCGCGACTTCCTCCACGACCTCCTCGCCGACCTGACCGACCTCCACGAGGACCTGGCGGAGAACCCGGCGATCTGGACCCTCCAGGCCCGCTTCCCCCGGATCGGCTAGTGCCGCGGCAGGCAACGTTTGCCCGTCAAGGAGCGGCGTCCGGTGCGTGCTCTCGGTGTGCCGGCCGGAAGTCCTCGTACTGGACGTACTTGGGCTTTCGGCCGGTGCGGCGAGAGTGCGTGGCGGGCGTCGCGACGGGGCGAACGTTGCCTGCCGCGGCACTAGCCCTGCGCCCTCATCACCCCTGCGCCCTCACCCCTCCACCCTGATCCCCAGCTGTCCCGCCAGCACCGGTGCCAGGTCCAGCAGCTGAGCCGTGCTGATGACCGCCCCCGCCAGCCGGTCGACGCCCGCCGCGATGCCGAGTTCCACCGCTGCGCGCAAGTCGACGTCGGTCAGGGTCGCCGCGGTGAAGTCCGCCGCCTTCACCGCGCAGTCCACGAACTCGACCCGCTCCAGCCGGGCCCCGCCGAAGTCCGGCTCGACGAGCACGCAGCCCTGGAAGACGACGTCCCGCAGCCGCGCCTGCCGCAGGTTCAGGAAGTCGATCTTCCCGCCGCGGATCAGCACCCGCTCCAGTACGGCCCCGTACAGCTGCGTGCCGCCCAGGCGGGCGTCGACGATCTCGACGTCCCGCAGGCTCGCGTCCGCCAGGTTCGTGCCGACGCCGCGGATGCCGGTGAGCACCGAGTCGAGAACGCGGGCGCTCTTGAGGCCCGTGCCGTCCAGCGCGCACTCCGTCAGCGCGCAGTCCATGAAGCGGGCCCCCGCCCCGTCCTGCCCGGTGAGGTCGCGGTCGCGGAACTCCACTCCGTCGTAGTCCCCGTCCGGTTCCAGCTCCCCTCCCTCGTAGGGCACCAGCTCCGGAAGCCGTATCTCCGGCCGCCGCGCCGCCTTCACGCCCGTCCCGCCGCCGCTGCCTCTGTTCGGTCCGCCCGTCCGCGCACCCGCTCGCCTCGCCATGCCCCCATCCTGCACCCCGCCACTGACAGTCCCTTGACCTCAAGCGAACTTGAGGTTGAAGGGTGGTCCGCATGCACGCCATCCGCCTCCACGCCTTCGGGCCCGCCGAGAACCTCGTCCACGAGCAGGTCGAGGACCCGCTTCCCGCCCCCGGCCAGGTCCGTATCGCCGTCCGGGCCGCCGGGGTCCACCTCCTGGACACCGCCCTGCGCGAGGGCGTCCAGGGCCCGGCCCCCGCCCCGACAGCCCTCCCCACGATCCCCGGCCGCGAGGTCGCCGGGGTCGTCGAGACGCTCGGCGAGGGCGTCCCGTCCGCCTGGCTCGGCAAGCGCGTCGTCGCCCACCTCGGCTTCGCGCCGGGCGGCTACGCCGAACTCGCCGTCACCGACCTCGAACGCGTGCACGAGATCCCGGCGGACCTGGACGACGCCCGGGCCGTCGCGATGATCGGCACCGGCCGTACGGCGCTGGGGATCGTACAGTTCGCCGAACTCGGGCCCGGCTCCGTGGCCGTGGTGCCCGCGGCCGCCGGCGGCATCGGCACGCTGCTCGTGCAGTACGCCAGGAACGCCGGCGCGACGGTCGTCGGGCTGGCCGGGGGACCCGCCAAGACGGCGCAGGTCCGGGCAGCCGGCGCCGATCTCGCCGTCGACTACACGGACACCGGCTGGCCCGCGAAGGTCCGCGCGCACCTGGACGGCCGGGCCGCCACGGTCGTCTTCGACGGGGTGGGCGGGGAGGTCGCCCGCGAGGCCGTGGCCCTGCTCGGCCCCGAGCCCTCCGCCGGAAGTCATCTCGTCTTCGGCTGGTCCGCCGAAGGCATCCGTGGCGGACAGGGCTACTTCGTCGAGGGCGTGTCCACGTCCGTGCTCGGGCCGGTGATGATCGAGAAGGCCGGCGGGCTGCGCGCCCTGGAACTGCGCGCCCTCGCCGAAGCCGCCGCGGGCCGACTGGTCCCGGCCGTGCAGACGTTCCCGCTCGCCGAGGCCGCCGCCGCCCATCGGGCGCTGGAGACGCGCGGAACGACCGGCAAGGTGGTGCTGGTGCCCGCGCCCCTCCCGAGGGTGCGGTAGCCCTTGACTCGTGGCGTCAGGCTTCAAGGCCTCCCGGCCCAGCCCCCGTACCGGAGCAGGTGGCCTGAACGGGACGGAGACCGATCACCGGCGGCGCACCGCGCAGCACGTCAGTGTCGTCCCGCGCAGCACGTCAGTGTCGTCCCGCCACCCGGTCCGCCAGCCGCGCCAGCCGGGACGACCCCGCGGCATGGCGTTCCGTCTCCCGTCGGTCCGCCGCTCGGTAGGTCGCGTACATGCCCTGCACGCCGAGCCAGCGCAACGGCTCCGGTTCCCAGCGGCGCACCTGGTGCCCGACCCACGGCAGTTCGGTCAGCTCGGTCCGGCCGTCGCCCTGCCCCCGGTCCTGCCGCACCAGGTCCCGCAGGGTCCGCGCCGCCAGGTTCGCCGTGGCCACGCCCGAGCCGACGTAACCGCCCGCCCAGCCGAGTCCCGTGGCGCGGTCCAGCGTGACCGTCGCGCACCAGTCGCGGGGCACGCCCAGCACGCCCGACCAGGCGTGTTCGACGCGCACGCCGGCCAGCGCCGGGAAGAAGTCGACCAGGATCTCGCGCAGCGCCCGCACGGTCGCCGCCTGCGTCCGCCCGTCGTTGTCCGTGCGCGAACCGAAGCGGTACGGCACCCCGCGACCGCCGAGCGCGATCCGGCCGTCGGCCGTGCGCTGGGCGTACATGTAGGCGTGCGCCATGTCGCCGAGCGCCTCGCGCCCCGCCCACCCCACGGCGGCCCACTGCTCCTCGGTCAGCGGCTCGGTGGCGATCATCGAGGAGTTCATGGGCAGCCAGGTCCGCTTCTCGCCCTTCAGCGCGGCCGTGAACCCCTCCGTGCAGCGCAGCAGATGGCGCGCCCGCACGGTCCCGTAGGGCGTCACGGCCCGCCCCGGGAGGATCTCGGTCACCGGCGTCGACTCGTACACCTCGACCCCCAGCGCCTCGACGGCCGCCGCCAGCCCCTTCACCAGCTTCACCGGGTGCACCCGCGCCCCGTGCGGGGTCCAGCTCGACCCCACGGCCCCCGCGACCCGCAGCCGCTCGGCGGTCTCCCGGGCGCCGTACAGCTCGCGGTCGTCCTCCCCGTACGACAGCTCGTGCGCGTGGAATTCCTTCAGCCGGGCGAGCTGCGCGGGCGTCCGGGCCACCTCCAGCACACCGCCCCGGTGGACGTCCGCGTCGATGCCCTCCGCCGCCACCGCCCGGACGACTTCGTCCACGGTCTCGTTCATCGCCCGCTGGAGACGGACGGCGGCGTCGCGCCCGTGCAGCTTCGCGTAGCGGTCGCGGCCCGCGATGCCGTTGTAGAGCCAGCCGCCGTTGCGCCCGGAAGCGCCGTATCCGCAGAACCGCTGCTCCAGGACGACGATCCGCAGCGCGGGATCCGCCTGCTTCAGGTAGTACGCCGTCCACAGCCCGGTGTACCCGCCGCCGACGATCACGACGTCGGCGGAGGCGTCGCCGCCGAGCGGCTCCCGCACCGCGGGCAGACCGTCGTCCGCGTACCAGAAGGAGATGCCACCGTTGACCGGACCGCTCGCCGAGCTGCTCATGGCCGGACGCTACCCGGCGGCGTGCCCACTGTCTCCTTCGGATTCCGCACACTCTCCCGCCCGCCCGGCCGCCCTCTGACCAGCGGACAACACCCGAGTCCGATGAACACGGCGACGACGTGCCCGAAGTCGGTGAAGGTGGGCCCGGCCGTCATCGGGACCGTGTAGACGGCGAGGACGACCGCGAGATACGCGTACCGCCAGGGCGGACGGATCCGGTAGACGAGCACCGCGACCACCCCCGCGAGCGCGTAACTCACGCCCACGTCCAGGGTGTTGACCGAGGACTTCGGCGCGAGCCCCTCGTGGATCGCCCGCGCCAGCGCGCCCTCGCTGATCAGCGTCGCCAGCACATGCGCGGCCGCGCAGACCGCCAGCCAGCGCGCGGTCCCCAGCCAGCGCTCGACCTGGGCGTGGAAGACGGAGTACAGCGCCACGTACGGCAGCCAGTGGCCGCCGTCGATCCACATCGCGCTCGCGACCAGCACCCGCACCGGATGCCGGGACAGCTCATGGATGTTGGTGGACCGCTGCCGCAGGAACTCCTGCTCGAACTCCGGTGACATGTGGTGCAGGGCGACCGTGGTGAAGAACAGGATCGTCAGCCACACATACGTGCCGGGCGCGCTGCGCACATACGCCCACACCGCCCGCCGGACCCGTCGGACCCCGGAAGTTCCTGTGAGCCGTTTCACACAGCCCAGTATCGTCCGGGACGTCGAGGACGGCCGCCGGAGGCGGAACGACTGGAGATCGCCCGCCTCCTGCGCACACCCTGAGACCTGAGACCTGAGACCTGCGACCTGAGCCCGTCAGCCGCCGACGGCCTCTTGCCGCACGAAGCCGGCGAACCGGTCGGCGAACTCCGCGCTGACGTACAGCTTGCCGCCGTTCAGCACGAAGAGGTCGAGGTGCTGCGCCAGCCAGTTCGTGAAGACCGGCCCGACGCGGTGGTCGTCGAAGGCCTGCCGGTCCTTCCACGCGCCGAGGAAGATGATCTCGTTCTCGGAGGGCGGCGGCAGCGAGCCCTCCACGATCGAGGTGTGCAGGCAGTACATGTAGGTGTCGGGCTCGTACTTCTCGGTCTGGAGCACGAGTTCCTTCAGCGCGGTGATGGCCTCCTCCCGCTTGCCCTCGACATGCCACCACTTCGTGACGATGGAGATCACCGGCTCCGCTCCTTCAGTTCCTGGGCGTACTCGCTCAGCTTCCGCCGTTCGTCGATCGGCACGTAGGAGAAGCGGGGGCACAGCGTGTACCCCCGCTTGGCCGGGTTCGGGGTCCGCATCAGGGCGATGGCGCTCCGTTTCAGCCCGAACATGGTGTGGACGGCCACCGGCAGCGCGGGTTCGGACACCTCGCCGCCGTCGCCGAGCCCGCTCCGGACCTGCTTCGGCTCGCCCGAGAAGGCGAGGTAGAGGTCGTCGACCAGCGCCGAGTACAACAGGTCGAACTCGATCAGCGCCGTGTCCTCGGCGTCGCCCGCGCTGTCGCCGTTGCGCGGAACGTGCAGCGCCGGGTGGACCGCGCCGTAGTCGACGAGCAGCAACGCGCCCTCGGGCTCGGCGGCGGCCTTCTGGGTGCTGCGGAAGCGGCGTCCGGTCTGGAGCTCACGGAAGCGGGCGTAGTGGGAGTACATCTCCCAGCCGTTGATGAGCGCGTCCTTGTCGGTGACCGTCTTGGCCTTCTGCCCCAGCCGCTCCTCGGGCAGCCCCTCGCCCTCGTCGACGATCTTCTGGATCGCCGCCAGCGCGGACGCGCGGTCCGTCACCTCGACGACCGAGCCGGCGCCCCCGTAGTACTGGTCGGCCGGCACCTGGTGGCCGTGCTGGAAGGCCTTGTCGTCCTTGCAGATCTTCCGGTCTTTCAGCGCCTTCTTGATCGCTTCGTAGAACTCGCCGATGGTCCGGTAGCTGCACTCGCCGACGTCGATCCCCCGCAGGCTGGCCGCGCCGTGCAGCGGGTGCTCGATCTTGACGAAGCTCGCGACGGCCTCCGGGGTGAGCGGGAGCAGGTCCAGCGTCCCGATCTCGGAGATCAGCGGACTCATCAGCGGGTAGCTGGGGACCGGGCTGAGGTTCTCGCGCTTCTGGAACTCGACGGGGGCGATGCTCGGCGTCTCCCCGATGGCGTTGAGGACGTTGGCCGCGAGGGTCATGTGGAGCATCTCCTCCATGACCACGCTGCGGATCGTCTGCGCCGCGTCGGTGTTGGTGCCTTCCTTGATGGAGTAGAGCGCGGTGAGATAGACCGGGATGGTGCTGAGCTCCAAGCCGATGGCCAACTGCAGGGCGGCCTTCAGGTCCTTGAGGTTGTCGATCGCTTTCGGTTCGCTCACTTGTGCTTCACCTTCTTCAGCTCCTCGGCGATCCGGTCGCCCGTGCGGATGGCCAGCGCGGTCATGGTGAGCGTCGGGTTGGAGGTGCCGAGCGTCGGCATGCTGCCGCAGCCGACGATGTAGAGGTTCGGCAGATCGTGGCTGCGCTGGTCGCGGTCGACGACGGACTTCGCCGGGTCGGCGCCCATCCGGTGCGTGCCGACGACATGCCCGGCGCCGCGCACCCAGTAGGTCTCGCCGGCGTACTCCACCGCCATGGCGTCGCTCGGGTCGTAGTGGGTGTAGTCGCCGGGCTCGTAGTCGGGACGGCTGACATGGCCCGCGATGTCCAGGTGCGCGAACAGCTGCCTGCTCGCGTCCGCCGCCCAGGGCAGCGCGGCCTTCACGTAGTCCGAGAGGTCGTAGTGGATTACCGGACGGTGCTGCCCCAGCGGGCCCTTGTGACGGTCGTCGACGGTGACGCGGTTGGTCGCCTCGGGGTCCTGCTCCAGTTCCCAGGCGATCCGGAACTGGCGGGGCAGGATCTCTCCGAGCCGCTCGCGCAGTTTCGCGCCGTAGAGCAGCACCTTCCCGTCCTTGCCGCCGCCGACCAGGTCGTGGACGGTGTCGTACGGGGCGTTCTCCGGGAAGTTCCAGCCCCAGTTGCCGATCTCCACCCGGAAGGCGGTGCGTTCCTTGCGGAAGTCGCCGTCCCGGAAGGCGGGGATGCCGGAGGTGGAGCCGGGGCCCCGGTAGGCGCCGACGTTGTGATGGAACATGCCCCAGGTGAGCAGCAGCGGATGGTCCATCAGGTTCCGGCCGACCTGGCCGCTGTTGTTGGCGGCCTTGGAGCCGAGCAGCAGGGTGGCGTTCTCGATGGCGTTGGCGGCCAGGACGTAGACGTCGGCGGTCACCGTCTTCTCGACCGGCGGGCTGCCGTCCTCGAAGTACGTCTTGTAGGTGAGGCCGGTGACCGTCCCCTGTCCGCCCTTCGCCTGGGTGTGCTCGACCCGCATGACGACGGACTGGCTGCGGACGGCGACCCGTGCCTTGGCCGGCTTGCCGCTCTCCCCGGGCCGGTCGGGGTAGTTGACGATCAGGTCGTACAGGGTCTTGAGCGCGTTGTACTTGGCCTGGGCCGGGCAGATCGGGATGCAGCTGGAGTTGCCCTCGCAGCGGGTGCCCTGGTCGACGTTCCCGACGGCGCCGATGACCTGGTAGGCCTTGCCCGTCTTCGGCTTCGCGGGGGTGGAGTTGCGGGCCACGGGGGTGTTGCTGATCTTGATCGGGAAGGGGTGGAGCGTGCCGCTGTCGTCGCTCAGCCGGATCGTCAGGCCGGCGCACATCTTGGCCAGGTAGTCGTCGAGGTAGCTGGACGGGATCCGTTCCATCGGGAAGTGGTAGACGCCGTCCGGGAACTTCGCGGTGTTCGCGCTCTTGAAGTACTCCTCGGGCTTGTCGCCGATCCCGGGGTAGTGCTGGTCCGCCACGTTCGCCGAGACGCCGATGATGTTCCACTCGGCCCGCTCGTAGTACGGCTTCAGGTCCTCGTACGTCATCGGCCAGTCGACCGCGCGGCCGTACTTCGAGCGCAGCTTGAAGTCGTTGGGGAGCATCCGCAGGCAGGTGCCGAGCCAGTGCAGGGTGGTGCCGCCGAGCGAGCGGGCGTAGTCGCTGCCGAAGGGCAGCGGGCCCTGCTGGACGAACCAGCCCTTGTCGCTGGGCGTGCGGGCGATGTCCAGCACGTCGGGCTGCGGCGCCGAACCGCTCGCGGGATAGGGGGCGTTGGGGACCTTGATCAGCGCCTCGTGGTACGCCTCCACATAGGTGTCGTACTTGTCGGCGCTCATGGCCGTGGCCCGGCCGGCCTCCAGGACGAGGATGCGGGGATGCCGGGGCGGGTTCTGGGCCGCGGCCTGTTCGATGACCGTCTTGGCGACGGTGGCCGTGGAGATGCCGCCGCCGACCAGCACGATGTCGTAGTCGGGTGTCTTGGCTGAGGTGGGGGTGTCGCTCATGACGCTTCCTCGGGCTCAGGAGATCAGGGTCGGAGGCTCGGCCCAGGAGCCGAAGCCCGGCGGCTTGGCGCCCATCGGGTGGGTCCCGGCGGCGACCCAGACCAGTCCTTCGCGGTAGCCCTGGGCGGAGACGACGTGCTCGACGTCGTCCGCGGTCGAGCCGTTCTCGTCCCGGTAGGTGCCGGAGAGCGGGTACCAACTGCCCAGGTACCAGAGCTTGATCAGGCTGACGACGACCGGCGCGAAGCGCTTGTCGTCGATCACCTTCGCCTGGACGGACTCGTGGCCGTCGTGCCCCTCGTCCTCCTTGAGGGCCTCGGCCGCGTACCGGAACAGCTGTCCCGCCTCGCGCTCGCCGATGATCCGCAGCAGCGTGTCGTAGTACGTGTCGATCATTCCGGTGCCGGCCAGCTCGACCCGGTCGAAGCCGGTGAGGACGGCGGACAGGTCGGTGAAGATCTGTTTCGGGGTGGAACGGGTGGAGATGCCGTCGGACATACGGGTGCTCCAGGTCAGGAGGGGACGATGGTGCGGTTGAGGGGGCTGAGGTCCAGCGGGCGGCTGACGTCCGGCTCGAAGTCGGAGTCGACGGACTGCTGGAAGTGGAAGAAGCCGTTCGGATCGGCGTCCTTCTTGATCGCCTTCAGGCGGTCCAGGTTGTCGCCGTAGTACGCCGTGGCCCAGTCCTTCTGGAGCGGGTCGATGTAGTTGACGTACGCGCCGTCGAAGTCGTCGCTGAGCGCCTCGCCGACGTCGTAGGCCCACTCCACGTTGGCCCGGGTGTCGGCCGGGTCGTTCCAGATCGCCTTGAGTTCGAAGACATAGCGCTTGTCGCGGTGCGGGTAGGGACCGGCGTCCTCGCCGGCCAGGTCGAGGACCTTGCCGCGGCCGTGGGTCCAGACGACGAAGCTGTCCTTCGAGGGAGCGACGGCCATCTGCTCCGTCAGTGACCTGATCATGTCCTGGTCCCAGCCCGTGTCGTCGTCGATCATCCCGGACCGGATGTAGGCCTGCCGGTCGCCCACCAGCGTGGACCGGCCGATGGTCGACTCCAGCGTCGGCAGGGGCATCGAGTACAGCCGCACGTCGAAGGGGTCCAGCCGGAGCATCGGCCGAAGGAGGTCGACGCCGTCGGCGTACGCGCCGTTGTAGACCGGCGTGATCCGGAACACGGGGATCTTCCGGGTGGGCTCGGCCGGGTCGACCTCGTGCCCGACGTAGCCGTAGGCGGCCATCGCGTCAGGCAGCTCGGCGGCCCAGTCGTCGTAGGCCTCGATCACCTCCATGGCCCGCTCCAGCGGGAAGGAGAGCTGCCCGCCGAGGACGGTGGCGGCGGGCGGCTCGTGCAGCTGGAGGGTCATCTCGACGGCGACCCCGAAGTTGCCGCCGCCTCCGCCCCGGCACGCCCAGAACAGGTCCCGGTCCTCCTCGGCGTCGGCGTCGGCGCTCAGCGTGCGCAGCCGGCCGGCGGCGTCGACGAGCTCGATCTCGGTGACGTTGTCGCTGCCGAGCCCGTAGGAGCGGGAGACGAAGCTGTAGCCGCCGCCCTGGAGGAACCCGGGCAGTCCCACGGTGAGACAGCCGCCGCCGACCGGGATGAGCGGTGCCGCCTCCCGGGCGCAGAACCCGTACACGTCGTGCCAGGTGGCGCCCATCTGCACGGTCAGCCGGTCGGTGTCCTCGTCCAGCTCCATGGCCTTCATCAGGCCCAGGTCCAGGACCACCCCGCCCCGGTTGAGGCAGTACCCGGCGGCGCTGTGCCCACCGCCGCGCACGGTCATGGCCAGCCCGGTGCGCTGCGCGAACTCGACGGCCAGCGCGATGTCGGCGGTCGCGTTGGCACGCACCACGTACGCCGGGGGCGTACGGGTACGGCCGTTGTCGATGGCGACGACCTCGGCGTACTCGGCGCTGCCCGGCTCGCAGACATAGCCGCTGAGCCTGCGGGCGAGGTCACCGACGGCTGAACGGTGGTCGGCCACGGTCAGCTCTTCTCCTCGGCCGTGCCGAACGCCTTGAGCGCGCTGAGACTCGGGACGAAGAAGTACTCGCCGCCCTTCATCGTGACCCACTCGCCGACCTGCTCGGTGAACGTGTGGGGCACCGGCTCCGGCGGGTTCTTCGAGAAGTCCAGCTCGTTGCGGGAGCCGTACAGCTTGGGCCACTTGGCCGGGAACTCCTCCGGGGGGTCCACCCCGGGCTTGCGCTGGCCGATCACCGGGTCGAGGCCGCTGAACTCGCGCAGGAAGTTCTTGTTGTTCGCCCACTGGATCTGGATGAACTCGAACTGGTCGGCGATGCTGCTCTGCGCGCACAGGAACAGCAGCCCGACCGGCTGCTCCGGATCCGGCGTCAGGCTCACCTCGCCGTAGCTGATGCCCCGGCGGACGATCCGCTGGGTCCGCTCCTGGGTGAGGGGCTGCCCGAACTGCCGCTGCTTGTCGCCGCGCGGGTTGGTCTTGCGGACGTGCGCCTGGAACGGACAGCGGACGCCGTCCGGGTCGCCGTCGAAGTCGAAGTTGTTCGGCAGCGGGCCCAGGCCCGCGACCTCGCGGTCCACCACCGGGGTGCCGTCCTGGAACCGGCCGACCATGTACGCGCCGGCCAGGGCGACGTCCTCGGCCGTGGGCGCCTTGTTCTTCGGGTGGGCGTACTCAGCGATCCTCTTGGCGAGGACCTGCTCACCGTGGCGGAAGCCCCCGACGCTCTGCTCCAGCTTGCGGTACACGAAGTACGAGCCGTAGGCGGTGCTCTTGTCGCCCCCCGGGTCCTTCACCAGCACCTGATCGAGCGGGGCGCTCGGGTCGTACACGTCGATGCCGCCCTGCCGGGTCCGCGCCTGCTCGATGTCGCGGGCGTAGAACAGCGGCTGGCTGATCCCGTCGACGAACCCGAAGTGCTCGCGGACCGGGGCGTCGGCGTCGGGCCGGCCCTTGGCGTCCAGCCGCATCGCGGTGCCGGTCTCCTCGCCGAGGACGGCGTCGAGAGCGCCGAGCTCGCCCCTCAGCTCCGCGACGATCCACTCCAGCCGGTCCGGGAAGTCGTCGGCGACGATGACGAGGGCGTGCAGCTTGCCCTTGAAGTTCTCCTCCCACTGCCGCAGCGGCGGGTCGTCGAGGTCGGCGATGCGGTTCTTCGCCCCGAGGCGGAAGGACGGGTCGTCGGGCAGGAACGCCGGGTCGATCCGGAGATCGCGATAGCCGTCGGCCGAGATCAGCACGCCGTGGAAGGCGTCGCTGGCGGACTTGAACAGCGCCTCGGCGTCCGCCGACGACACCGCGCCGTTGCCGTGGACCGTCTCCTGAGCCGCCCGGTAGGCCTTCGCCTCGTCCCACTGCTGGAGGGCGGAGGTGACCCGCCCGGCGGAGACCATGCCCGCCAGCCACTTCCGGGCCTTCTCGCGCTTCTCGCGGCTGTCGACCGGGAAGGTGACGAACAGATGCGCGCTGTGGTCGCGCCCGTGGCTCTTGAGGATGTTGCCCTGGAGGTCGCCCAGGGCCGCCTTCATCTCCTGCACGGTGTTGCGGGTCGGTGGCACCGCGATGTCCGGATCGATGGCCGTTTGCTTCAGGTCGATTGCCATAACACCCTCATTCGCCTAAAAGGGGCATGCATAACCATGGCGACTCGAATGCCTTCCGCATATGTGAAAGGCATGAACGGGCCCTTACGTGCGCAGATGTGCAGCGACATGAGATTTGCGCATGCCAAAGGCATTCACTCCGCCGGAGCAGGGACACGCACGCCAAACCCGTCGTACGGGTGAGATTCGGGGAACATCCGCCCGGACCGACAATCCGCCTCGCACGAATGCACGGGACTGCTAGTGCCGCGGCAGGCAACGTTTGCCCGTCAAGGAGCGGCGTCCGGTGCGTGCTCTCGGTGTGCCGGCCGGAAGTCCTCGTACTGGACGTACT
>NZ_JBFAKW010000141.1:0-23010 GCF_040655955.1 Streptomyces sp. NPDC050263
ATTCCGGACGGTAGAACAACGGGGTTATCCGCTCGCCCAGCGCGGCGAACTCGCGGTCCCAGACGGCTAAATCGGCCGGGCTGACGGCGTCCGACGGACGATCAGGTTCATGGGGCTGTGTCGTGGCCACAGCCAGAGCCTCCCATCACCCCATGATCAAGATCTAGCCCTGTAGTACTAGGGCTTTCGCCCGGTGCGGCGAGAGTGCGTGCCGGGCGTCGCGACGCCGCGGAGATCCATCAGAAGCCCCCTAGGCGTACCGGTACGTCCCGGACACGTCCTCCAGCCGGTCGGGGGTCACGTCCCACGGGGCCAGCTTCTCGTGCCGGGCGACGACCCGGCGGTACTGGCGGCTGCGCGGGCCCGGCGGCTCGGCGGGCAGGTAGCGGTGCTCGGCGTGCCGGCTCTGCCAGCGGGTCCACAGCAGGTCGACGAAGGCGTGGTGCAGCCAGAACACGGGGTCGTTGACGGAGGCGCCGCCGAGCATGATCCCGCCGACCCACCGGTGGACCCGGTTGTGGTTGCGCCAGGCGGCGCTGCCCGAACCGCTCCCCCACCCCTCCAGCTTGTTGCGGAAGCCCCGGGCGACCGTCGAGTCCCAGGGCTCGGTGTCGTAGACCGGGTCCTGAAGCGCCCGGTCGACGTCGCTCTTGGCGGGCAGGTCGATGGGGGCGGCGGCGCGGCCGAGGTCGCGGGTGAGGAACTCGCCGTCGGTCACGTTCTCCGTGATGGTCCAGTCGCCGGAGGCGTAGGCGAACGGCCCGGTGGTCACCTGGCGGTCGGAGGGCCGTCCGTTGCCGCCGAGCAGGTCCTTGGTCCAGGGCGCGGAGTTCAGGGTGCGGTCGCGCGTCCAGTCCCAGTACGGCAGCGTCACCGAGGAGTCGACCCGGCGCAGCGCCTCCTCCAGGTCCAGCAGGAACCTGCGGTGCCAGGGCAGGAAGGAGGGCGCCATATGGGCCGTGCGCAGGCCGCCGTCGCCGTCGGAGACGTAGTGGTCGATGTGCGTCCGGACGAATTCGTCGTACTCCCCCTTCCGTTTGATCTCCAGCAGCGCGTTGACGAAGCGCCGCCGTTCGCCGGCGGTGAGTGTGCTGACGTCCTTACGGATGTAGGCCATGGTGTCCCCCCATGTGCGTGTCGTGGTGTGCCGGAGCCGCCTCGCGCAGCCGCTCGCCCGGGCCGAGTCCGTCGACGGCGGCGCGCGCCGCCTCCAGCGGGGTGGCGTACGAGCGGTAGTGGTCGACCATGCTCAGCCAGGTGCCGTCCGCGCGCCGCATGATGTGCAGGGGACGGCCGTCGACCGTGACCGTCCACTCGGCGTCGGCCGCCGTGGCCGGGTGTCCCGTCGAGGTCAGGACCCCGCTGATGTGCCGGCCCCGGTAGGTCTCGTCGAAGGAGTCGAGGGAGTCGAGGGAGGAGCCCGTGGCGTCGCCGTCCGCCGGCCGCGAGGGCCAGGACGCGGCGACGACGGGGGCGATCGCGAGGGCGGCGGCGCCGCCGAGCAGCCCGCGCAGCAGGTCACGCCGTCGGGTGTGGCGCGCGGGGCCGGGTCTGCCGGCGCCCGCCGACGCGGCGGTCACGGGTACTCCGTCGACGCTGACGACCATGGTGTGCTCCTCGTCCGGTTCGGTTCTCCGTGGGGGTAACCGTCGAGCGGGCCGCCTGGTCACCGCCCGGCGGCGGACGCGGGCCTGACGAAAGGCATGACGACGGGCCCGGACGAGGCGTCCGGGCCCGTGATCGCGGCGGTTCGGCTACGGCTCCTCGCCGTCCCGCAGTCCTACAGCCCCTTGCCCAGCCCGAGGTCCGCGGTCGGCACCGCCTGCAGCACGGGGGTGAGCACGCCCGCCTCGGGCAGCTTCAGGTCCGGCAGCCCGAAGCGGTCGGGGTTGGGCGCGGTGAGCGGGGCGTCCACGTCCAGTCCCGGGCCGAGCGTGCGCAGGTCGGCGGCGGGGGCGTCCACGCCGACGTGGTTGAACTCGTCCCCGAGGATCTCCGGCAGGGGCGCGCGCAGTCCCAGGCCGGGCAGCCCGGCGGCGACGGGCAGCTGCGGGACGGCCCGCTCCGGGATGAGGCGGCCCTCGACGAAGCGCGGTCCCTCGGGCGCGCCCGGCGTCGGCAGCGGGATCTCGCCGCCGATCGTGGACAGTTCCACGTTGAGGGACTTCTCGACGCCGTCCAGCGGTACGGGGACGGGGACCGTGCCGATCGCGGCGGCGGGCGTCACCGCGGCGGCGGCGCCGGCGGCGGCCGCGACACACGTGATCACTGCGGCGAGGGTTCCTCGGGTGGTCGACTTCATCTCGGGTTCGAGCCCTTTCGGAGGTGTACGGAGGGTGTGTCCGTACCGGGTAACGAGCCGGAAAACGGCATCCGTTCACAATTCCCCCGGGTGCCGCAACAGTGCTACGAACAATCAGCTCGTCCAGAAATCCCACCATCGGGTCAGAATCAGCATTCCGACCACTTTGATGTGCAACAGCGGCAGCACCCAGGTGAATTCGGCGAGGAAACTCCGCACTCCGGCCGGGACCGGCAGAAACCCGTGGCGGACGTCGTAGGAGACGGCGTACCAGAACAGGAGGATCGTGGCGACCCACGCCAGACAGCACCACAGGCACAGCGCGTTGATCCGGTACAGGGACTCGAACTGCAGCCAGGACACGAACCCGACACCGAAGAGACAGCCCGAGGTGAAGGTGAGCCAGTACCAGCGGGGGAAGGCGGCGCCGGCCAGCAGGCTCACGCCGACGCACACCACGATCCCGTAGGCCACCAGGCCCAGCATCGGGTTGGGGAACCCGAACGCCGAGGCCTGGTCGCTCGTCATGACGCTGCCGCAGGAGACGACCGGGTTCAGGCTGCACCCGGGGGTGAAGCCGGGGTCCTCCAGCAGCTTGAACTTGTCGAGGGTGATGACCCAGGCGGCCAGCAGCCCGGCCGCACCGGTGAGGACGAGCAGCAGGGCGTACGCGCGGTTGCCGCCCGCGACCACCGGCCGCGGCCGCGGCTGCGTCGGTCGCATCAGCCGCGCAGGCGGCGGGCGGGCAGGACGATGTGCGCCGCGGCCGTCAGGGTCTCCTCGGCGCCCGCGAACTCGGCCAGCGCCTCGGGGGTGACGGCCCGGCCGGGGACGGCCTCCGGCCAGGCGCGGGCGGTGAAGACGAGGTAGGCGTAGCCGCGCTGCTCGACGGCCGCGAGCCACTCCGGCGGCGGCAGGCACTGGGCGTTCAGGCTCGGCATGTTCAGGACGGCCGCGCCGGACTCGACGAGCAGGGTGAACGGCAGGCTCGGCCGCTCGGTGCCGTCGACGACATCACCGCCGACGGGCATGCCGTTGTCGGCGAGCAGCCGCCGGACGGCGGCGGCCGTCCCCTCGGGGCCGTCCTCGGTGTCGCCGAGGGAGTAGGCCAGGAGGTAGGGCATGTCACTGCCGTCGGGGGCCTCGCCGCTCCACGGCATCACGACGAGGGTGCCCAGGTCGGTCACGCGGAAGGGGTGGGTGGTGCTCGGGGTTGAGGTCACCGCGCGACCCTATCGGCGCGGCGTGGGCGCCCCGGGCGCGTTCTCACCCGACCGGGGGACGCCGGTCGGGTGTGCCACACGAACGAGGGACGCGCCGCTCGACCCGGCTCGAACAGCACCGAGGGCCGGTCCCGTCGGTGACGGGGCCGGCCCTTCGGGGGCGAGTGGCTCAGCCCTGCAACGGCAGTCCGCCGAGCAGCGGGTTGTGGGTGTTGAGGGCACCCGTCGCGCCCTTGACGGTGCTGAGCACGGAGTCCTTGTTCTCGGTGTCGAGCGCGTCCGACTGGTGCTGGAGCGGCATCGCGTCCTCCAGGTTGACGGGCCCCCTGGCGAGGGTGTCCACGGCGCCGTTGAGGCTGGTGGGCGTGAGGTCGGCGGGGGTGGCGAACGCGGGCGCGGCGGGGGTGGCGAGGGCCAGGGATCCGGCAACGACAGCGGCAGCCTTCAGGGACTTCATCGGATTCCTTTCCGGGGAAATTCTGACGCCGTGCCCAACGATCCCCGTCGGATGCGGAAACCCCGTACGCAGAAGATTCCTGCACCCCGGGGGCAGGGTCGGGCCGAGCCCGGCGATCGTCGCCGAGATCAGGTCGACGCGAACGGCCGCCCTCCTGGCGGGAGGGCGGCCGTTCGGCGAATGACGTGTCGCGACCTCTGGGGGAGGCGACGTCAGTCGTTGATGCAGGTGTTGCCGAAGGCCGGGCTCAGCAGGCCGGCACTGTCCACGGTGTTACCGCAGAAGTTCAGCTGCTCGTGGGTCGGAAGCTGGAGGACATTGCCCGACAGCAGGCCCGGGGAGTGCGCGGCGACAGCTTCCGCGCCACTGTCGGCGGCGGCGATGCCGGAGGCGCCGGCGACGGCCGCGGCGGCAACGGAGGTCAGGACCAGGCCCTTCGCGATACGCGACATGGAGAGGTGCTCCTTGGGGGTTTTGACACAAACACCCGGGCGGGGATGCCCGGCGCTGAAGTCAACGCGTGGGACCCGTGGGGGTTGTGCCGCCGAATGAGTGATGTCACCGAAGGCTCGGCTTCACCATTCCGACACACTTGTCCGGTTTCTAAGGATTAATCCTGATACCGGCTAGAGTTGCGCCCCGTCCGACCCACGCTTATAGCAAGCAAATCGCACGAAAGGGCACCGCCGCTCATGCGCCATTCCCTGGGTCCGTCGCTGCGTCGCGCGACGATCGGTGTCCTCGCCCTCGCCACGCTCTGGGCACCGGCCGGCGCCCGTGCGACCGGCGCGCCGCCCGCCGCACCGCCCGCCGCCGAGGCCGAGCGCCTCGCCTTCGCGCAGCGCTACCACGCGACGCAGCACGGCGGGATCGTCCGCGCCGCCAACGCGGCCATCAGCTGCCGCGCCGCCCCGGCGACCGGCGCGGCGCCCGCCTGCCCCGCCGTGCGCCAGGGCAAGGCCGCCGCCAACCACGACTTCGACATGTTCTACGTCGACGTCGACAGCGACCCGAACACCTACAACTCCTCCCGCGCCGAGGTCCGGCTGCCGCAGGGCGCGCGGGTGTCGTACGCGCGGCTGTACTGGGGCGGCAACCTGCGCGTCGGCGAGCAGAAGCCGCCGAAGGACAACGGGCGGGTGCTGATCGCCGAGCCGGGCGGGGAGTACAAGGAAGTCCTCGCGGACACGGTCGTCGGCCACCGCGTGGCCCAGGGCGCCGACGCCTTCCAGGCCTCCGCGGACGTCACGAAGCTGGTGCGCGAGAGCGGCCGGGGGCTGTACACGGTCGCGCAGATCAACGTGGCCATGGGGAAGTCGGCGACCGGGGCCTGGGGCGGCTGGACGCTGGTCGTGGCGTACGAGAACGCGGCGGAGCCGCTGCGGGACCTCTCTCTCTGGGACGGCTTCGACACCCTCGAAGCCGCCGCCGGGAAGGAACTCCGGCTGCGCGGGCTCGTCATCCCCAAGAACGCGGGCGGCCGGGCCGGGCTCGTCGCCTACGACGGCGACCGCGGCGACCGCGGCCGTTCGGGTGATTCGTTCACCCTCTCGACCGACGGCCGGACCGCCGCCGCGCTCAAGGACCCGGTCAATCCATCTGACGATGTGTTGAACTCCACGATCAGCGAGCCGGGGGCGGCTCCGGCGGCGCGTGTACCGGCGTACGTCAACACCCTCGGCTACGACTCCGACGTGTTCGATCTCGGCGGGGGTTTGCGGCGCGGCGGTGACCAGCTGGCCGTTCGGCTCGTTTCCCACCGGGACGCGGCGTGGGCCGGGGCGCTCTTCGTCGCCGTCGACACACAGAAGAAGTAGTCAGGCGCGTTCCCGCACGTCCCGAGCGCCACCGTGAGCGAGGAAACCGCGCAATGCACCAGCCAGAACCCGACGGCAGACCCCGGGTCCTGCACCTCACCCAGCCCGTGGACGGCGGGGTCCCTCGGGTCGTGACGGACCTGGCACGGGCCCAGCTCGCGGCCGGCCTGCACGTCACCGTGGCCTGCCCGGCCGGCCGGTTCGCCGGGGACCTGCGGTCCCTGGGGGCGGACGTACGGCACTGGGCGGCGACCCGGTCGCCGGGGCCCTCGGTCCCCGGCGAGGTGCGGCGGCTCGTACGCGTGCTCGACGAGGTACGCCCCGACCTGGTGCACGCGCACAGCGCGAAGGCCGGTCTCGCCGGGCGGCTCGCGGTGCGCGGGCGGATCCCGACCGTGTTCCAGCCGCACGCCTGGTCCTTCGAGGCGGTCGGCGGCACGACCGCCGCTCTGGCCCTCAAGTGGGAGCGGTTCGGGGCGCGTTGGGCGCACCGGACGGTGTGTGTGAGCGAGGCGGAGCGGGACGCCGGGCTGCGCGCCGGGATCGCCGGGCGGTGGAGCGTCATCCCCAACGGCATCGATGCCGAGCGCTTCCACCCGGCGCCCGTCGACACCGTACGGGCCGCGCTGCTCCCCCGGTCGGACCCGGCCGCCCCGCTGGTGGTGTGCGTGGGGCGGCTTTGCCGGCAGAAGGGGCAGGACGTGCTGCTGCGGGCCTGGGACGCCGTCGCGGCGAAGGCGCCCGGCGCCCGGCTGGTGCTGGTCGGCGACGGGCCGGACGGGGACCGACTGCGGGCCCGCGCACCGGAGTCGGTGCTGTTCGCCGGGGCCGTCGCCGACGCCGTGCCCTGGTACCAGGCCGCCGATCTGGTGGTGCTCCCCTCTCGCTGGGAGGGCATGGCACTGACCCCGCTGGAAGCGCTGGCCTGCGGGCGGCCCGTGGTGGTGACCGAGGTGAACGGCGCCCGGGAGAGCCTCCCGGCCGCGCTCGCGGCCCGCTGTCTGGTGCCCGCCGAGAACCCGGCGGCGCTGGCCGACGCCGTCGCCGCGCTGCTGCTCGACCCGCTGCTGCGCGAGTCGCTCGGCCACCAGGGCCGCCGTCACGTCCTGGCCACGCACGACGTGGCGCGCACGGCCGAGGCGGTCGCGGGCGTGTACCGCGAGCTGCTCACGACCACGGAAGGGGCGCGCGTCGCGCCCACCGAGTGCAGGGAGTCCATCCACTCGTGACTGCGGAAAGCACCGTCCCCTCCCCGGGCGCGCAGCCCGGATACTCGCCCGTCTCGGTCATTCCGCGGCGGGAGGCCGCAGCGGGATTCCGGTTCCCCACCCGGCGGCCCGTGGCGCGGCCCGCGTCGCCGGTGCCGCTGCTGCTCGCCGACGGCCTCGCCGCGTTCGTGGGCGCGCTGGCGCTGACCGGGGCGCAGCGCCGCCCGCTGCTGGTGGCCCTGCTGGTGGCGGCGACGATGCTGCTGCGCCCGCAGCGCCCGCGCCCGGTGTCGGGGGTGCTGGACGAACTGCCCCTCGTGTGCGGCCGGATCGCGGTGGCCTGGCTGGCGCTCGGGGCGCTCGTCGCGGCCTGGAACCCGGCGCACACGCTGTCGGCCCGCACCCTGCTCCTCGGGTGGGCGGCGCAGGCCTCGGCCGGCTGCGCCGCTCGCGCGCTCGTGCATCTGCGGCGGCACCGGGCGCTGTTGCGCCGGCCGCGCGCCGCGCTCGTCATCGGCCCGGCCACAACCGCGCAGCGGGTGGCCGCCGCCGTGCTGCGCCACCCCCGGTGCGGGGTCCAGCCGGTGGGGATCGTGGCCGAACAGCCCGACGGCGCCGACGGACTGCCGGTGCTGACCACCGGTCAGGAGGTGCAGCGGGCCCTCATCCAGAACGGCGTCCGGGACGTGCTGTGCGTCCACCCCGCCGTGCGCGGCGTGCAGGGCCCGCTGCTGCGGGCGCTCGCCGAGTCGGGCTGCACGGTGTGGGAGATCGACGCCGACACCCCCTCGTACGCGAGCCGCGAGCAGCTCGCCGGGTTCTCCTGCCGACGCCTCGACATGGGCGCCCGGCGCCGGGGCAGCCTGGGCAAGCGGCTGCTGGACATCGTCGTCTCCGGAACGCTGCTGCTGCTGGTGAGCCCGCTGCTGCTGGTGTGCGCGGTGGCGCTGCGGCTGTCCGACGGGCCGGGGGTGGTGTTCCGCCAGGAGCGCATCGGCAAGGACGGCAGGTCCTTCACCCTGCTGAAGTTCCGCACCCACCGCCCGGTCGACGAGCACGAGGCCGCGACCCGCTGGAGCGTGGCCGGCGAGCGGGAGATGAGCCCCTTCTGCCGCTTCCTGCGCCGGTTCTCGCTGGACGAGCTGCTCCAGCTGTGGAACGTGCTGTGCGGCGACATGAGCCTCGTCGGGCCGCGCCCCGAACGCCCCTTCTTCGTCGGCCAGTTCAGCCAGACCTACCCCGGATACGCGGCCCGGCACCGGATGCGGACCGGCATCACCGGCCTCGCCCAGGTGCACGGGCTGCGCGGCGACACCTCGATCGAGGACCGGGCCCGTTTCGACAACGCGTACATCGACAACTGGTCGCTGTGGCAGGACGTGTGCCTCCTGCTGCGCACCGCGGCCGCCCTCGTGCGACCGACCGGGAGCTGAACCGACCGATGACCCTCGCCCCGCCCCCGCCGGCTCCGTCCCCACCTCTCCCCCTCCCCCTGCCGCTGTCCCGGGCCCGGTCGCTGACGCCGGTGCTGCCGGTGGTCGCCGTCGTCGCCCTGCTCGCGCTGCCCGCCTCCCCCGGCGGGGAGGGCGGCGCGGGACCGGCCGACGCGCTCTCCGCGCTCGTCGTCGCGTGGTGCGTGGTCCGGGAGTTGCGCCATCCGAGACGTCGGCTGTCACGGTCCGCGGCGGCAGTGCTCGGCCTGCCGGTCGTCGGGCTCACGCTCGCCGCGCTCGACGCCGCCTCGCCGGGCGCCGGGCTGACCGGCCTCGGCCGCTACCTCCAGGTGTTCGTGCTGGTCCCGGCGGCCGTGCTGCTGCTGATCCGGGGCCGGTGGGACTTCCGGGTGCTCGCCTGGTCGTTCGTGGGGCTCGCGGGGTGGCAGGGGGCGGTCGGCGTCCATCAGTTCGTCACCGGAACCGGCGCCTCCTACCAGGGCGAGGACATCCGGGCGGTCGGCACCTTCGGGTCGCAGGACGTGATGGGCATGGCGACCGTCGTGTCCTTCGGGCTGATCTGCGCGGTCGGGCTGGCCCTCGGCCGGACCTCCCTGCGGCAGCGGGCGATCGCCGCCGGTTTCGCACTCGCGCTGCTGGTGCCGCTGGCGCTCTCCTTCAGCCGGGGCGCGTGGATCGCGACCGCGCTGACCTGCACCCTCCAGCTGGCGCTGGCCGGGCCGCGGCGGGCGCTGAAGGTGGGCGCGGCAGTGGCCCTGTCCGGGGTGGTCCTGGTGGGCGGGTTCGGCGTCGGCTCGGCGATGCTCCAGGAGCGCGTCAGCAGCATCACGCAGGTCGCGGACGCGCCCGACCGGTCCGTCACCGACCGGTACACGATGTGGGCGGCCGCGGTCGGCATGTGGCGCGAACAGCCGCTCACCGGAGTCGGGTTGAAGGGCTTCCCCGAGCACCGGGACGCGCACGCGTCGCTCGCGCTGTCCTCCGGCAGCGACACCGCGGGCGCGGGCGCCGGCTTCGTCCGGCAGCCGCTGCTGTCCCCGCACAACATGTATCTGCTGATCCTCGGCGAGCAGGGCCTGATCGGGCTGCTCGCCCTCGCGGGCAGCTGGCTGGCGCTGCTGGCGTGCGGGCTGCGGGGCTGGTTCCGGGTCAAGGACCACGGCCCCGGTCTGGACTGCGCGCTCGTCGCCTGCGGGCTGCTGATCTGGCAGCTGATCGACTTCATGTACGCCGACATCGGCGGACCGTCGACCGTGCTGACCGCCGTCGTCTTCGGGCTCGCGGCCTGGTGGGCGCTGGTGGGCAACGGCGGCGGCGACGAGAGCGGCGGGCGCGAGGGGGCGCTCGCGCGATGGCGGTGAAGCCTCCTCGGACACCCCGCACGGACGGACCCGTGTCCGTGCCGTCGGCGCGGACCGCCAAGCCGACCGCGCCGTTCGGGAAGACGGCCGAGGAGACTGCCGGAAAGGCCCGCGACCTTCCCCCGGCGTCACGGGGCTTCCTCGCCAAGGCCGCGCTCGTCACCGCCGTCCTCTCGGTGGCGGGGTCGCTGCTCGGGCTGGTGCGGGACCAGGCGCTGGCCCGGCTGTTCGGGGCGGGCAGCGACACCGACGCGTTCCTCGTCGCGTGGACGGTGCCCGAGTTCGCGGCCACCCTGCTCATCGAGGACGGACTGGCGTTCGCGCTGATCCCGGCGTTCAGCATGGCGCTGGCCCGCCGCTCCCAGGGTGCCCCCGGCGACCCGGTCCGCGCCCTGGTGGCGGGCACGCTCCCCCGGCTGTCGCTGGCGTTCGTCGCGGTCGGCGCCCTGTTCATCGGCATCGCCCCGCAGCTGGTCGCGGTCCTCGCCCCCGGTCTGCCCGACCCCGCGCTCGCCGTCGACTGCACCCGGCTCACCGCGACCTGCGTGGTGAGCTTCGGGCTCGCCGGGTACTGCAGCGCGGCCCTGCGCGCCCACCGGCGGTACGTGGCCCCCGCGGCGATCTACGTCGCCTACAACGTCGGCATCATCACCGGGATGTTCGTGCTCGGCGGGCGCTGGGGGGTGCGGTCGGCGGCGGCCGGGGTGGCGGTCGGCGGGCTGCTGATGGTCATCGTCCAACTTCCCTCTCTGCTCGGGCAGTTGAGGAAAAAGGGCGGGGCGGGCGGGGCGCGGCTCGTGGAGGAGCCGAGGCCGCTCGACACCGCGCTGCTCACCACCGTCCTGCTGTTCGCGCTGTGCCGGCAGTCCCAGACCCTCGTCGAGCGGTTCCTCGCCTCGAACCTGCCGGCCGGGGCGATCTCGCACCTCAACTACGCGCAGAAGGTCGCGCAGATGCCGATGATCCTGTCGGTGATGGTGTGCACGGTCACCTTCCCGGTGGTCGCGCGGGCGCTGGCCGAGGGGGACACCGAGGGGGCCCGCGGCCGGGTGGAGCGGGATCTGGCGCTGGCCGCCTGCATCGTGCTGCTCGGCACCGCCGCGGTGGTGGCCTGCGCGCCGCAGATGGTCGAACTGCTCTTCCAGCGGGGCGCCTTCACCGCGCGCGACACGGCGGCGACGGCGGGCGTGATGCGGGTGTACGCGCTCGGACTGCTCGGCCAGACCATGGTGGGCGCGCTGGTCCGCTCCTACTTCTCGGCGGGCCGCGGCTCCTGGTACCCGGTCGGCGCGATGGCCACCGGGATCGCCGTGACCTCCTGGATCGGCGCGCTGAGCGTCGGCTCCTGGGGGGTGTACGGGATCGCCGCCGCCAACGCGACCGGCATCAGCGTCACCGCCCTGGTGCTGCTGGCCGGGATGGGCCCGCGCAGCGTCCCGATCGGCGTCCGGGGCGTGCTGCGCGAGCTGAGCCGGCCGGTGCGGGCGGCCCTGGTCGCGACCCCGGTCGGGGCCCTGGCCGCCGCGCAGTTCACCGACCCCGTGGCGGGTCTCGCCGTCGGGGGCTGCACCGTGACCGTCGTCTTCCTGCTGCTCGGCCGCGCGCTGGGCGCCCAGGGCATCGTCTCCGCACTCCGTTCCGTACGTTCCGCGACCCGAAGGCTCTCCCATGGCCGCTCCTGACAACAGCCGACGCAGTTCCGTCCCGTGGGTGGCGATGTACCACTCCGTGAACGACTGCACCGAGGACCCCTACCGCATCACGGTCACCCCCGAACGGCTCGATAAGCAGCTGACGTGGCTGCGCCGACGCGGGCTGCACGGCGTCTCCATGGCCCGGCTGCTCGCGGCCCGCGCCGAGGGCGAGGGCCGCGACCTGGTCGGCCTGACCTTCGACGACGGGTACGCCGACTTCCTCACCGAGGCCCTGCCCGTCCTGCGCCGGCACGACTGCACGGCCACCCTCTTCGTACTGCCGGGCCGGTTCGGCGGCGACAACGCCTGGGACCCGCTGGGCCCGCGCAAGCCCCTGCTGACCGCCGACGGCATCCGCCGCGCGGCCGACGAGGGGGTCGAGATCGGCTCGCACGGCCTCACCCACGTCGACCTGACCCAGGCCGACGACCTCACCCTCAAGAAGGAGACGGTCGACAGCCGCGCCGCCCTCTCCGCACTGCTCGGCACCGAGATCGACGGCTTCTGCTACCCGTACGGGACGATCGACCAACGGGCCGTGGACGCCGTCCGCGAGGCCGGGTACCGCTACGCCTGCGCGATCGACCCCGGCGAGCTGAACGGCCTGCACGCCCTGCCGCGCGTGCACGTCGGGCAGGACGACAACACGCTGCGCCTGTTCCTCAAGTACCGGCTGCACGGGCTGCGCCGGCGTCGGGTCGAGGGGCTGCGGTGAAGGCGCTGCACATCATCACGGGGCTGGGCGTCGGCGGCGCCGAGCAGCAACTGCGGCTGCTGCTGCGGCACCTGCCGGTCGACTGCGATGTGGTGACGCTGACCAACCCGGGGTCGGTGGCCGACGGGCTGACCGAGGACGGGGTCCGGGTGGTCCACCTCGGCATGGCCGGCAACCGCGATCTGGGCGCGCTGCCGCGCCTGGTCCGGATCATCCGCTCCGGCGGCTACGACCTCGTGCACACCCACCTCTACCGGGCCTGCGTCTACGGCCGCCTCGCCGCGCGCCTCGCCGGGGTCCGCGCGGTCGTGGCCACCGAGCACTCCCTGGGCGACTCGCAGTTGGAGGGGCGGAGGCTGACCTCCGGGGTCCGCGCGCTCTACCTCGCCAGCGAGCGGCTGGGCCGCACCACGGTCGCCGTCTCGCCCACGGTCGCCGACCGGCTGCGGAACTGGGGGGTGCCGGCCCCCCGGATCGCGGTCGTCCCCAACGGCATCGACCTGGACCGCTTCCGCTTCGACTCCGCGGCCCGCAGCACCACCCGGCGACGCCTCGGGCTGCCGGACGACGCCTATGTCGTCGGCGGCGTCGGACGCCTCGCGGCCGGCAAACGCTTCGACGTCGTCATCCAGGCCCTGACCCAACTCCCCGACGATCACTGGCTGTTGCTGGTGGGCGGCGGCCCCGAGGAGAACGTGCTGCGGCGCGTCGCGCACGAGGCGGGGGTCGCCGACCGCGTCCTGTTCACCGGCGAGCGCCCCTACGCCGCCGACGGCACCCCCGGCCCCGACCTGCCCTCCCTGGTCTGCGCCATGGACCTGTTCGTGTCCCCCTCCCCCGAGGAGACCTTCGGCCTGGCGGTCGTGGAGGCCCTGGCCTCGGGGCTGCCCGTGCTCTACGCCTCCTGCCCCGCGATCGAGCACCTGCCCGCGCAGGCGGCCGGCGCCCGCCGGGTGACCGGCGGCCCCCAGGCGTTCGTCCGCGCGCTGACCGAGGCCCGGGCCCGGACCCCCGCCCCGCGCACCGCCCCGGACGCCGCCCGCCACTACGACATCGCCCGCAGCGCCGCCCAGCTCATGGACGTGTACGCGGCCACCGTGTCCGGACCACCCCGGCTCTCCCCCGCTTCCCCGACACCCCAGGGAGTCAGTGCCCCATGACCGAGAACCCCCGCCGCCCCGCCGCACTGCGCCGCACCAAGGCGCTCCCGCCCTGGTCCCTGCTCGCGGCCGGCGCCGTCGCCGGCGGCCTGCTCGGCGGCGCGTACGGAGCCGTCAAGGCGCCCGTCTACTCGGCCACCGCCTATGTCGTCGCCGTCCCGACCGCGAAGTCCGACCCGGCGTCCGCGCTCGGCTTCGCGCAGGCCTACGGCCGGGTCGCCACCCAGCTCGCGGTGCTCGGCGACGCGCAGGTCTGGGCGGGCGTGCCGGTGAACACCCTCCGGCGGAACGTGCAGACGGCGACCTCGCCGGACGCCCCGATGGTCGCCATCACGGCGACCTCCACCCGCGCCGACCTGGCCGCCGACATGGCCAACGCGGTCTCCCGCTCGCTGACCTTGCACGCGAAGAGCTCCCGGGCCGCCACCAACGTCGAACTCCAGCAGTTCGCGCGCGCGGTCCGGCCGACCGCGCCCTCCTCGGCGTCCACGACCGTGACCGGGCTGGTGGGCGCGAGCGCGGGCGGGCTGCTCGGCGGGCTGGCGCTGCTGGTGCGGCCGAAGCGGGGCCGGGAGGAGGAAGCCGTGCGGCCCGCCGCCGTCCCCGGCCCGGCCGTCGCCGCCGAAGCCCACGGAGCACTGTGAAACCGACGTTCACGGCCGAAGTCGTCACCGACGAACAGGCGTTCGCCGCCCTCGCACCCGCCTGGGGCCGGCTGTACCGGAGGTGCTCGACGGCCACCCCGTTCCAGAGCCATGCCTGGCTGCACTCGTGGTGGCTGTCGTACGGCAGGCGCGGCCGGCTGCGCCTGCTGCTGGTCCGCGACGGCGCCGAACTCGTCGCCGCCGCCCCGCTGACGGCCGTCCGCCGGCCGCTGCCCGCGCTCGTGCCGCTCGGCGGGGCGATCTCCGACTACGGGGACGTCCTCGTCGACGACGAACACGGCGAGCGGGCCGTCGACGCGCTCACCGAGGGGCTCGCGGCGGCCGCCCGCACCGCGCTGATCGACTTCCGCGAGGTACGGCCGGGCAGCGCGGTGGAGCAGGTCTACGAGCGATGGCACGGGCCGCGGCGGCGGGTGAGCGACTCGGTGTGCCTGGAGCTGCCCGCTGTCCCGATGGACGAGCTGGTGGCCCGGCTGCCCTCGGCGAAGGCCCAGCGCGTGCGCGCCAAACTGCGCAAACTGACCGCGCTGGGCGTGCAACGGCAGGTCGTGCGCCCGGAGGAGGTCGACCCGGCGCTGCGCCGGCTGCTGGAACTGCACCAGTTGCAGTGGCAGGGCCGCAAGGTGACGGGCGAGCACCTGCTGCCCCGGTTCTGCGAGCACCTGGTGCGCTCGGTCGGCCCGATGGTCCGCTCCGGCGACGCGGTGGTCACCGAGTTCCGGCTGGACGACGACGTCGTGGCCGTCGACCTGACCCTGCTGTCGCGCCGACTGGCCGGGGGCTATCTCTACGGCGCCCATCCGCAGTTGCGGGAGCGCAAGGCGGACGTGGCGGTGATGCTGCTGGACGCGTGCGCCGAGCACACCCGGGGCGGCGGGCGCGCCGCGCTGAGCCTGCTGCGCGGCGACGAGCCCTACAAGCACCACTGGCGGCCCGAACCGGTCGTCAACCAGCGGCTGCTGCTGGCCCGTCGGCGCACCGCGCCGCTGCTGTCGGCGGCGCTGTGCGACGTGGCCGCGCGGCGGCGGGGCAAGGAGTTGCTGCTCCGGCTGGAGCAGCGGAGGGAGCGGGCCGGTGGCGGCAGGTCCTGACGCGGGCCTGCCGCCACCGCACCCCGGTTCACCGGCCGAGCGACCACCAGTCCAGGCGGAGGCACAGCTTGCCGCCGAGCCAGTACTCGACCCAGTCGCCGAGGTCCATCGGCAGGCAGTTCACCTGCGGTTCGACGCTGGGCCCGGGCCCGGGCCCGGGTTCGGGCGTCGGCTCAGGCGCGGGCTCCTTCGTGGGCTTCGTGGTGGGCGCCGGGGTCGTCGACTCCACGGAGGGTTCCGCGGAGGGCGCCGGGACGGTCGGCGTCGTGCTCGGCTCGTCGGTGCGGCCGGACAGGAGCGAACGGTAGACCGCGGACGACCGGGGGTTCTGCTTGCACTGCCACACGCCGTGCGGGCAGTAGTCGGTCACCGTGTTGTACAGCGGTTTGTGCTCGTCCATCCAGGCGAGCATGCGCCGCATGTATTCGGCGTTGTCACCGTTACGGAAGAGTCCCCATTCCGGGTAGGAAATGGGCTTGCCGTGCGCTTTGGCGAAGTCCACGTGCGCCTGGAGCCCGTAGGGTTCGTTCACCTGCTCGTCGAAGGACAGACCGGTCGGCTGGTCGTAGGAGTCCATTCCGAGGATATCGACCGTGTCGTCTCCCGGATAGCACTGGGTCCAGGGAATGGCGTCCCTGCCGCGGGTCGGCGTGAAGTCGAACTTGAATTTCTGACCCGGCACCGAACGCATCGTGGCGACGATCCTGTTCCAGTACTTCTTCCAGGCCTCCGGGTCCGGCCCGCACCGATGGGCGTACGTGATGCCGTTCATCTCCCAGCCGAGCACGATCACCGTGTCCGGCACCTTCAGCGAGACCAGCCGCTCGGCGAGAGCCCGGTAGTGGTGGTCGAACTCCCCGGCCGCGCCCAGCCGCAGCAGCCGGCGCACCTCGGCGTCGGAGACGCCCTCCTCGTTGCGCTCCATCATGGGCACGTTGAGGACGAGCATCCGGTCGTCCCGCTCCAGCCTCCAGTTCGCCCACACGTCGAGGAAGCCGGGCGGGCCCGCGATGTTGCGCCACCGGTCGCCCGGCAGGTAGGTGTGGCCGACGCGCAGCTTCGCGCCGCCCAGCCAATCGCTGAGCTCGGCGATCCGGGCCACGCCCCGGGCGTCGTAGTCGAGGTAGGCGCCGAAGGCCGAAGTCGCCGCCTTCGTCGGCGGAGTGGACGGCACGGAGGTCTGTGCCGGGGGCTGTGCCGGCGTCACCGGTGCGACCGGTGCGACCGGTGCGACCGGTGCGACCGGTGCGACCGGTGCGACCGGTGCGACCGGTGCGACCGGTGCGACCGGTGCGGCGGTCGGCAGGGGCGCGGTGGTCGGCAGGGTGGTCGCCGTCTGCACGGAGGCGGCCGGTTCGGGCGCCGCGGGCACCGGTTCGACCACCGAGGGCCTCGGGACGGTCGGGTTGGGAGCGGGAGGATCGGCGACCCGCACCACCCCCGCGCCCGCGGCGAATCCAGGTCCGGTCGCCAGAACGGCCGACGCCGCGACCGCTGCCGTGACGACGGCCAGCCGTCGGGACCGCGCGGTTCGCTGCTGTGGGGCCATGCCTGCTCCTCTCTCCACTCTCACGTAACGCGCAATGTCCGCGCATTACTGACACTCAGTCATATGAAAGTCACACGAAAAGGAATTACGCCACCGCCGTTACGGCTTTCGAGTGCCTCGATCGCCCATACCGGTGAACTGAACCGAAGGACCGGCAAAAAATGCCCGAGTCGTTGCTCGACACCCGCGTCCCCGCCGTACTCCTGCGGATCGACCGGAATCCCTTTCACCACGGAACGCTGGGTGCCGTGCGCTCGCTCGGCCGAGCCGGAGTCGATGTGCACGTGGTCGCCGACTCGACGGGAAGTCCCGTACGCACATCCCGCTTCGTACGCCAGTTGCATCCCCCGCCGCCGCCCGGCGCCACCCCCGCCGACATCGCCGCCGTCCTGCTGCGGGTGGCCGCCCGCGTCGAACGGCCCGCCGTCCTGATCCCGATGGACGACGCCGGCGCGATCGCGGTCGGCGCACTGCGCGAGGAACTGGCGCCCGCCTACCTGCTCCCCCAGCAGCCCGGCACGGTGCCCGAACGCGTCGCCGACAAAGCGGAACTGGCCCAGCTGTGCGCGGCGGCCGACGTGCCGCACCCGCTCACCATGGTCCCGGACAGCGCCGCCCAGGCCGCCTCCGCCGCCTGGCGGCTCGGCCTGCCGGTGGTCGCCAAGTGGAGCCGGCCCTGGCTGCTGCCCGCCGACTCGGGGCTGCGCAGCACCCTCGTGGTGCGCTCCACCCAGGAGGCGCGCGAACTGTACCTGCGCACCGAGGAGGCGGGCAGCCGGCTGCTGCTCCAGGCCTTCCTGCCGCCGGGGACGGACCGCGACTGGTTCTTCCACGGGTACGCCGACCGCTCCGGCGCGGTCGGCGGCGGCGGTGCGGGCCGCAAGCTGTGCGCCTGGCCGCGCGGCGCGGGACTCACCGCGGTGGGCGAGTGGACCGAGAACCCGCAGGTGCGGACCCTGGCCGAGCGGCTCACCGGCGAACTCGGCTACCGGGGCATCCTCGACCTCGACTTCCGGCGCTGCGGCATGACGGGCGACTACCACCTGCTCGACTTCAACCCCCGCCCCGGCGCCCAGTTCCGGCTCTTCGCCGACGCGGCCGGACTGGACGTCGTCCGCGCCCAGCACCTGGATCTGACCCACCGTCCGCTGCCCGCCGGGGCACCGCTGCCGGGGCGGGCGTTCGTGGTGGAGAACTACGCGCCGCTGGCCGCACTGCGGCCGGCGCGCCGCGGCCCCGGCCGCGAACTGGCCTGGCACGCGGGCGACGACACCGCTCCCGGCCGGGCCATGTGGGGACTGTGGGGCGCCCATGTCGCCCGCCGGCTGCTCGGCCGGCTGCGCCGGCTCGGCACGGCGGGCGCGGCCGGGGTGCGGCCCCGCGTGGTCCGCCAGTCCCCGCCACCGCCGCCGTCCCTGACGGGCGTGACCGAACCGACCGACGACGAGAAAGCGAGCAGTTGCTGATGTACGACCTGTTGGTGGTGGGCGCCGGCCCGTACGGCTTGTCCATCGCGTCCCATGCCGCGTCCGCCGGGCTGAGCCTGCGCGTCTTCGGCCGGCCGATGGCCTCCTGGCGCGACAACATGCCGGGCGGCATGTTCCTGAAGTCCGAGCCCTGGGCCTCCAACCTCTCCGATCCCGCGGCCCGCTGGCGGCTCGACGCCTACTGCGCGACCCAAGGCGTGACGGCCCGGCACGGGGAGCCGATCCCGGTGGAGATGTTCGCCGAGTACGGCCTGTGGTTCGCCCGCAACGCCGTCCCCGAGGTGGACGAGCGCACCGTGACCCGGATCGCGCCCCGGCCGGGCGGCTTCGAGGCGATCACCGAGGACGGCCAGACCGTGCACGCCCGCACGGTCGCCCTCGCCGTCGGCGTGATGCCGTTCGTCGAGATCCCGCCCGCGCTGCGCGGACTGTCCTGCGGCCTCGTCTCGCACAGCAGCCACCACGGCGACCTCGACCGCTTCCGCGGCCGGGACGTCACGGTGATCGGCGGCGGCCAGGCCGCCCTGGAGACGGCCGCCCTGCTCGCCGAACAGGACACCCGGGTACGGGTGTTGGCCCGCGCGGACCGGCTGTGCTGGAACGACGTGCCGCCGGCCTGGGAACGCCCGTGGTGGCAGTCGGCCCGCTCCCCGCTCAGCGGCCTGGGCTGCGGCTGGCGCAACTGGTTCTACGCCGAACGCCCCGGCCTCTACCGCCGGCTCCGGGAGCCGACCCGGGCACGGATCGCGGCGACGGCGCTCGGACCGGCCGGCGCGTGGTGGGTCCGGGATCGGGTCGAGGGCGCCGTGGAGGTGCGTCTCGACCACGAGGTGACGGCGGCGCGGGCGGTCCCGGGCGGGGTGCGGCTCGACGTGACCGGAGGGGACTCCTTCGAGACCGAGCACGTGATCGCGGCCACCGGCTTCAAGGCGACCCGCGACCGGCTCGGGCTGCTCTCCGGCGACCTGCGCGACTCGCTGGCCACGGTGGCCGACGGCTCCCCCGAGATCGGCCGGGACTTCGAGTCGTCCTGCCCCGGCCTCTTCATGGCCGGTCTGGTGACGGCGGCCGGCTTCGGCCCGGCGATGCGCTTCGTCTACGGCGCGACGTTCACGGCGGACTCCCTCGTCCGGGGAGTCCGGCGCCGACTGCGCACGGGCGTGCCGAGCGGGGCGATCCCGGCCCCGGGTCGCCAGGACGCGGCGCCGGCCGTACGGGGCTGAGACGACGCGGGTGCCGGGCGCGAAGGCGTCCGGCACCCGGCTCGTTCACCGACCGGACGCGGCCCTGCCTCGCCGGTACAGGAGGGCGCCACTGCCGATGAGCACGGCGCTGACCCCGGACGCGGCGAGCAGCGCCGCCTTGTCACTGCCGGTGTGCGGCAACTCGGGCGGCGTCGAGTTCCCACCGCCGCCGCCACCGGGAGGAGGCGTCGACTGCCCGCCGCCGGGAGGAGGCGTGGAGTGCTCCCCTCCGTGCGGAGGCGTCGACTGCCCCCCACCGGAAGGAGGCGTGCTGCTGCCGTGCGGGGGCGGGGACGAGTGGTCACCACCGGGCGGAGTGCTCTCACCACCGTGCGGAGGCGGAGACGAGTGACCACCCCCGGGCGGAGTGCTCTCACCACCGTGCGGAGGCGGGAACGAGTGACCACCACCGTGGGGCGGAGGAGACGAGTGACCACCCCCGGGCGGAGTGCCGCCCCCACCGTGCGGAGGCGGGGACGAGTGACCACCACCGGGCGGAGTGCTCTCACCACCGTGCGGAGGCGGGAACGAGTGATCGCCACCGGGAGGCGGCGGGGTGTGCTCCCCACCGGGCGGCGGCGTGTGTCCCCCGCCCGGCGGAGGCGGGGTGTGCCCGCCAGGAGGCGGCGGCATGTGCCCCCCGCCGCCGCCCGAGTCTCCGTAGCCTCCGCAGTCGTCGCCCGGGCCGTGGCCGTCGTAACCGTCGTCCCCGTACCCGTCGTCCTCGTACCCCTGGTCGCCGTACCCGGAGTCCCCGTCGTCCGAGTCCCCGTACCCCGAGTCGCCGTACCCGGCGCCCCCGTGGCCCGAGTCCCCGTACCCCGAGTCCCCGTACCCCGAGTCCCCGTGGCCCGAGTACTGGTGGTCCGCGTGCTGGTGGCCGGATCCCCCGTACTCGGAGTCGTCGTCGCCGTAAGGCGTCCCGTGTGGGCCGTAGGCCCCGTCGGTGGACTGGGCGCGGTGCTTGTGCTCGGCCGCCTGGTCGGCGCAGGCGTTGCCGAAGGTGGGGTTGAGTGCGGCGGCGACGTCGACCGAGTTGCCGCAGGCGTTCACCGGTACGTTCACCGGGGCCTCGACATGGTTGCCCGACAGGAGTCCGGGTGATTCTTTCGCGGCCCCCTCTGCGTGTGAGTCGGCGAGGGCGGAACCGCCCCCGCACAGGGACAGAATGCTGGTCGCGGCGGCGGCCGCGACCATTCCCCTGCTCAGGGTCTGGCGCAATCTCGTTGTCTTCCTGCTTGGAGAAGTGGGAAAAGCCGGCCCTGGACCACCGAAGAGTCGTCCAAGCCGGCCTCGACCCAGCCGTACGGCTGGTGTGATACGTCGTCAGTCGTTGAAGCAGGCGTTGCCGGCGGTCGGGTTCAGCAGCGCGATGACGTTGATCGAGTTGCCGCACACGTTGATCGGGATGTGGACCGGAACCTGGACGACGTTGCCCGACAGGACTCCCGGGGAGCCGATGGCCACACCGTTGGCACCAGCGTCGGCGAAGGCCGGGGCGGCCCCGCCCAGCGCCAGAATCAGACCCGCGACAACAGCAGCGCTCTTCTCTTCATGGGTTTCCCTTCTCAGCGGTCGTGCCCGGACGCACGACTCGCAAGCTGCAAACGAGAGATAGACAGCCGAAGCAACTGAGGAACGCGCGTCGCCGGGTAATTCACTCGAACGCATTCATATGATTCACGCGTCAGGCCTACCGCCGAAGAAACGCTTCGCCAGAAACACCACCGCCGGACGGCCCGCCGAAAAGGCGGGCCGTCCGGCGGGCAGTGCCGGTGGACGTCAGCAGTTCGACGTCAGTGGTTGGCCAATGTGCGACAGCGGCTCGTCGCCCTTGGCCTGGGTGCTGTTCTCGACGCACTGCTGGTTCTGCGGGGCCGACAGGATCGAGATGTCCTGGACGCCGATGTTGATCGCGCCGGCGAGCGACTGGATGTCGCCCTTGACCGGCAGACCGATGCATAGCTTGTTGACGGAGCTCTGGACCAGGGTGGCCTGGGGGCTCAAGTCACCCTTGGTCACCGAGTTCCCGAACGCCTCGTGCGCGCCGTTGCCGCTGGCGGAGGTGGTGCCGGCGTCGTCCCCGATGGCAAGCGCCTGGGGGGCGACCGCCACGGACATACCGACGACGGAAGCGGCGACCGCCGCCGCGGCCATTGCCTTCTTGAGTATTTCGCTATTCCTTTCCCTGCCCTGGCTCCGGGGCCAAGGCCCTGCGCCTGCCCCCGACTCAATCCGGCATGTCGGGAATGACTGCGGCACTTCACCCGATAGAGGTTCACGACTTTCCGGACCCCGGCAGGAGTGGGCCATCAGAGTGAAGCGGAGCAACCAAACAGCACGGAGAGGTGTTGGTCAGCATGCTCCGGTGGACGGGGCTTCTCACGAAAGGGACTTACAAGTGATCAAGAAGGTACTGGCCACCGCCGCGGTCGCCGCTTCCGTCATCGGCGCCTCCGCCGCCGCAGCAGCTCCGGCGCTCGCCATCGGCAACGACAGCGGCACCACCTCCGCCAGCGGCAACGGCGCCAGCCAGTCGTTCGGCAACTCGGCCACCTTCGGCAACATGAGCCCGCAGATGGCGCTCATCCAGGGCTCCCTCAACAAGCCCTGCCTCGCCCTGCCGAGCAAGGTGAACACTGCTACGCTCACGGGCACCGATCTGCTCTCCCTCCAGGACGTCCCGATCCTGTCGTCGTCGCAGAACCAGCAGTGCGTCGAGAACAGCACCCAGGCGAAGGGTGACGACCCGCTGTCGCACATCCTGGACGACATCTCGCTCCTCGCGGGCAACGGCGCGGCCAACAACTGAGCCGCGATTCCCTCATCTCCGCAGCGGGTCGCCGGTCATCGGCGGCCCGCTGTTTCGGCATACGGGTGAGGGGCGCGTGACCGCGGCGCCAACGCGCTACTCCAATCGGAGCAAAGTGCGCAACCCCCGTCCGCGATGGCGCGTTGACTGTCACGCAGCTCCTCCCCCGGAGTCCGCCTTTCGAAAGGGAAAGAACATGAAGAAGCTGTGGGCAACCGCCGCTGTCGCCACGTCCCTGGCCGGTGTCGCGGTCGCCTCCGCGCCGCAGGCGCTGGCCATCGGCGACGACAGCGGCACCACTTCCGCAAGCGGCAACGGCGCCTCATCGGAGTTCGGCAACTCGGCCACGTTCGGCGACATGAGCCCGCAGCTCTCGCTGGTCCAGGGTTCGCTCAACAAGCCCTGCGTCGCCCTGCCGAGCAAGGTGAACACCGCTGCGCTCACGGGCACCGGCGTTGTGACCTCTCTCCAGGACGTCCCGATCCTGTCGTCGTCGCAGAACCAGCAGTGTGCCGAGAACAGCACCCAGGCCAAGGGCGACGACCCGCTGTCGCACATCCTGGACGACATCTCGGTCCTCGCGGGCAACGGCGCCGGCAACCACTGAGCCACAGCCTGACGTACCGCGACGGCGGGTCACCGGAACTCCGGTGGCCCGCCGTTTCGTGTGTGGTGGTGCTAGTGCCGCGGCAGGCAACGTTCGCCCCGTCGCGACGCCCGGCACGCACTCTCGCCGCACCGGCCGAAAGCCCAAGTACGTCCAGTACGAGG
>NZ_JBFAKW010000142.1:0-22831 GCF_040655955.1 Streptomyces sp. NPDC050263
GGTGTCATCCCGAAGACGTCGTTGAGGACGAACGCCGCCCGCTCGGCCGGGGGCAGGGAGTCCAACGCGTCCAGCAGCACCCGACTCACCTCCTCGCCCTCCGCGTCGGACCGCTCCTGCGGCGGGTCGGCGGCGAGGTCGGGCAGGGGGAGGCGGCTCAGGCAGATCCCGCCGGCGGTCTTGGCGAGCCACGACCGGGGCGCGGTGATCCCGGCCCGCTCCGCGTCGGACAGCCCGTACCACCGGAGGTAGGTCTCCTCGACCACGCTCTCCGCCTCACCCGCGCTCCCCAGCATCCAGTAGGCCAGGTCCAGCAGAAATCGACGCTCGTCGAGCAGCTCCCCGATCGGCACCGCGTCAGCCTGGTCCATAGAGCACCCTCCCTCTCGTACCGGTTGCACGGCTGACCGGCACGACACCCCGGCGCTGCTCTGCGGGGGTGTCCGGCGACGCAACTACGCGCACGGCCCTCTTCTTCGGTTTCTCCTGTCGGCTCGTCAGCTTGACCGGAGACCGGCGGAGGTTGTGACACCCCGCCGGATCCGCAGCGCGTCGGTCACATCGGCCGCACGGGCGGGGACCAGTCACGGAAGACCGCGGCCTGCCCCCGGCTGTCTCCCCCGGCGTCGAGGAGGTCCCACATGGTCACGTCCTTGATCCAGAACTCCTCGCCGGTCCTGGTCCTGCGCAGGCCCGTGTAGCCGTCGGCGAAGCCGTGTTCGTGCGCGGCGCGGACGAAGTCGTCCCGGTCCTCCTGGTGGTGCGAGGAGGCGGACAGGCGGGACGGCATGCCGGTGAACTCGTCCCAGGAATAGCCGAAACACCGCTGGGCCGTGCGGTTGGCGTAGCAGAACGTGGGGTCGGGGCCCGGTCCGTGGGCCAGCAGTCCGAAGCGCGCGTCGGCGTACAGCCAGTGGGCCGCCTCGTCCGGTGAGGTCCAGCGCGGGGGACACAGGGGGCGGCCGGTCAGGGCGAGGTGACTGCTCAGCAGCAGCTCGGCGAAGGCGGCGCCGCCCGCGGCCGCAGGGGGACCGAAGGGGCTGGGCACCTCGGCGTCGGCGTCATGGAACAGCTCGGCCATGGGAAACACCTTTCCCTCGCAGTGAAAGAGGTTCCCGAGGCGGCGCCGGTACCGGGGGACGGAGTCGGCCGGGGCGCTGCGCCTGCAGAGAACTGACACTATCTAACACTGTTCCGCATCGGCCCGGCCCGAGAACAGTTCAACCTTGTCAAGGTCGTGGCCTAAGGTGAGGCGCGGGCTCGGTCCGAGCAGCGTCCCCCGAACGGCTGTCACACCTTCCCGGGCTGTTCGGTCAATGCGGTGGGCGGGGGCGGTGGGTGGGGGGAGCCGAGTCTGCCGGTGCGCTGTGCACCGTGCGCTGCCGCCCGTCCGCAGACCTTCCGGTTTCGCACGACCGCCGGTTCGAGCCGCAGAAAGACGCGTCATGCCACGAGACCCCGACCAGCACTCCGACCCGGCCGCCGACAGTGTGGCGCTGGCAGCCGAGGCCGCCCTGCTCGAGGCCCGCCTCCGTCTGCTCAGAGAGGCGATCGACGTCGTCGACGCACGCATCAGGGCGGCCTCCGACGCGCTGCGCCTGCGGCGCGACGATTCCTCCGTCAACCCGCAGGCCGAAGATCGCCGTATTTGATGACATTCAGGTGCCCTCATACCCATTGCGCCGACCTCGAACAGTGGCAACAATCGATGCGTTGACGTCTCTGCGTGCCGAACCGTCCCCCGTATCGGCGCGAGCCACTGCATATGATGTCAGGGAGACATATTCCCGCGTTCAGACCGAGCGGCACCGCAGGTCAGCCGGGGCGCGGCACGAGGGGCTGAGGATGAGAGGAACACATGGTCTCTGTAACCCATGCAGCAACGCATGCGGCACATGACATCGAGGTGACCACCGAGAGCCTGCAGGAGGATCTGGCCCGGCTCCAGATCCAGAAGCAGGCGCTGGAAAGGGAGTTGGCCGCGGTCGTGGCCCATCTCGGCTCGGTGCAGCGCGCCCTCAGCGCGCTCGAGACGCTGATGCGCAACCCGGTCGCCGCGGCGCCGGTCACGGCACGCCCTGCCGGTGTGCAGGCGCAGCCGGGTCAGGGCGTGGAGACCGGCGAACCGCAGGCCGACCGTGCCTCCGCCGCCTCCGCCGAGCCCGCGGGCACCACGGCGAACGCCGCCGCACAGCCTCGGAAGCGTCAGAGCGGCAAGGACGCGAAGACTCCGGTGGCCGCCGCCGTCGACGGGGCCGGCAACCCGGAATCGGCCGGGACCTCGGGCGCGGCATCGGCATCGGACCCGGACTCGCAGAGGCAGTACGGCAAGCTCACCGAGCAGATCATGGAGTACTTCGCCGGCGTCGGCGACGCCGATGTGCGGGCGCGCGATGTCGCGGCGGCTCTCGGCCGTGACAGCGACAGCGGAAGCATCAACGGCGTCCGCAGCACGCTCGACCGCCTGGTCGGCGCCTCCCGCGTCCAGCGCAGCGGCCGGGGCCTCTACCGTGCGAGGCGTTCCTAGACGTTCCTCAGCCCTGCGCGCGCCTCTTCACGCCGTCCCGCTACCCGCCCATGATGACCGCGACGCAGACCCAGATCATCGCCACGGTGATGAGCGTCATGGCGATCAGCGTGCCTCGTAGCCATCGTCCGAAGCGGATGTGGTGTTTCGCTTCGACCCCTCCGATGGCATCGGCGATGTGCTCGGTCACCATGCGGGCGACGTATCTCTGCTCCTCGACGTACCACCGTTCGAGGTGCCTCTTCTGCTCCCGGGTCAGCCCCGGCGCCCGTGCGGTGAACTCCGCCACGCGCTGATGTGCCGCTCGTAGATGAGCCTCCCAGTACAGGAATGTCTCGATGTCGGTCAGGCCGCGCGCGGCCTCCTCACTCGCGTCCATGGTGTGCTCCAGAGGGAAGGCGATGACGAGCAGGTGGGAGCGCCGGGCGCTGCCGAGCCGCGCTCGTCGAAGCGGCTCACGCGGCCGGGCGGCCGCTCGCCCGGCTCCCGTCGGCGGACCGCGGCCGGCCGCTCGCGACGAACGCGTCCCGCGGGTGCTGCACCGAGGCGAGGGAGACCAGGTCCCGGCCGAAGAAGGCGGCGGTCAGCCAGACGGTCAGCACCCGGACCTTGCGCTCCCAGGTGGGGACGGCCAGCACGTGATAGCCCCGGTGCATCAGCCAGGCCGGGAAACCCTTGATGACGATCCTCTTGTACTGGAAGATGCCGCGTCCGAGCCCCAGGGTCGCCACCACGCCCAGACTGCTGTGGCGGTAGTCGCGGACCCGCCCCCCGCGCAGGTCGGCCACGATGTTCTTCGCCAGGCGCCTGCCCTGCCGCACCGCGTGCTGGGCGTTCGGCACCGTGCGCGCGCCCGGCAGGGCCACCGCGAGGTCGGGAACGGCCGCGTCGTCTCCGGCCGCCCACACGTCCGGCACCGGGTCGTCGTCGGTGCCCACCCGGAGATCGGGCCGGACCACGAGCAGGCCCCGCTCGTCGACCGGCAGATCCGTGTGGTTGTGCACGACCGGGTTCGAGGCGTTGCCGGCGGTCCACACGATCAGCTCGGAATCGAACTCCTCCCCCGACGAGAGCACCACGTGCCCGTCTTCGACGGAGACCAGCTGTGTGTTCAAGTGGACGTGCCCGCCCCGGCGTTCCAGCGACCGCACCACCCAGGCACCGGGCTCGTCCCCCACCTCGGGCAGGATCCGGCCCCGGGCCTCGACCAGGTGAAAGGAGAGTTCGCCGAAGCTGAGCTCCGGATAGGACTTGAGCATCGCGGTCGCCAGCGACAGCAGCTCGCCGAAGCCCTCGACGCCGGAGAACCCCCCGCCCACGAAGGTCACGGTGAGCAGCCTCCGCCGCTCGGGGCCCGGCGGCAGTGACGCCGCCTGGTCGAACGCGGTGAGCAGCCGGTCGCGGATGGCCACCGCCTCCTCGACGTGCTTCAGGCCGATCGCCTGCTGCGCCAGCCCCGGTATGGGGAAGGTGCGGGTCACGGCGCCGGCGGTGACCACGAGGGTGTCGTAGGGGAGTTCGTAGTCGGCTCCGTCGACGGGCCGGACGGTGAGCGTCCGGCCCGCGTGACGGATCTCCGTGACGCTTCCCGAGATCAGCCGGGTGCGGCGAAGGTGCCGGCGCAACGACACCGCCGCATGGCGTGCCTCGACCGATCCGGCCGTCACCTCGGGCAGGAAGGGCTGGTAGGTCATGTAGGGGCGCGGGTCGACGACGGTGACGTGCGCCTCGCCCGAACGCAGCGACTTCTCCAGGCCCCATGCGGTGTAGAAGCCCGCATAGCCACCACCGACAATCACAATCTCACGCATGATTCCCTCTGCTCGTTGGTCGACAACTGTTAGACCGGACGGGCCGAGGAGGTGTGACAGACCACGGTTGGCACACCGTGGCGCTCCGCTGTCGGAGCGCCTCGCCCCGGCCGGCGCCTCAGCTGCGGAAGCGCTCGCCCGGGAGGACGATGGAAGCAGACGCCAAGCAGCGGTACCCGCGCAATCCCTACCTGTACGAGGCACGACCATGGCGAGCGAACCCACCTTCTTCGAACTGGGCGTGGCCGACCCCGAGCGCGGTCGCGCCTTCTACGGAGCCCTGTTCGGCTGGACCTTCGAACCCGGCCCCACCGGTCACGGCTTCGCCGTCACGACCGACGGCCTGCCGGGCGGTATGCACGGCGGCGACGAGGCGGCCTCCCCGTACCTCTTCTTCCGGGTCGACGACCTGGACGCCGCGGTCGCCAGGGTGACCGAGCTGGGCGGCACGATCGAGGATCTCGGTGCGGAAGGAGCGGAGGACGAGGAGTCGGTGGCCCGGTTCGGCCGCTTCAAGCTGTGCCGCGACGACCAAGGCTCCGGGTTCGGGCTCCACCAGCCTCCCGAAGGCCGACATTGAACAGTGAGCGACGGCCGTGCCGCCCGCGACCGCACCGGGCGGCGCGGCCGTGCCGTCCCGTGGCTCGGGTCGTCAGAAGACGAACGGGCCGGGGGACAACGTGCTCTTCGCCACGCAGTTGATCGTGATCCCGAAGAGCACCATGCGCAGCGAGTACGGGCCGCCGGCGCTGGAGTCCAGGCTGTCGTCCGGTGCCACCGTGCCGCTGAGCGGACCGAGGACGAACGGGTCGCCCACGCTCAGGTACGGGTTGATCGTCCCGGTGAACTCGGTGGTCTCCCAACCGCCGTTCTCGGCGAGCACCAGGGTGGACGTCACACTGTTCGTCTGCACCGGGATCGGGGCGGTCAGCGAGGACAGGGTGACCGTGATCGTCGCCGCGCTGCCGGACTGGGTGGCCGTGAAAAACGTGGTCGTCGACGGGCCCCAGGCTCCACAGTCGTACTGGGCGGTGGCCCGGTCCGGCGTCACGGCGCCCGCCCCGGGCGCCAGCGCCACGCTCCCGGCCAGCATGGCGGCGGAGGCGGCGGAGGCGACCAGGGCAGCACGTGACTTACGCGTCGTACGTCTCATAGGTCACTCCAGGTCAAGTCCGGTCAAGTCGGGTCGGGCATTGCCTCATTGAGGCGCAGAGACCGTAAGAAGGGAAGAAGCACGAACCCTTCGGCACCTGGACCGGACGAGTCCTGGTCAGGCCATCGAGAAGCCGTACTGCGCCGCCACGCGGGCCATGAGCTCGAGGTCGGGGGGCTCCGGCGGGGCGGCCGCACCACGGACTCCGGGCTTGCCGACGTCGGTGAACAGCCCGTCCATGCCGCCGGGGGAGAAGAGCGCCAGCATGCGGACGGTCTTGCCGCTCCGGTTCAGGAAGTTGTGACGGGTGCCCTTCGGCACGTACACCAGGCCGCCCTGCCGCAGTTCGTACTCCTCGTCCCCAGCCATCACGACGAGTTCGCCCTCCAGGACGAAGAACGTCTCGGACTCGTTGTGATGACGATGCGGAGGTGTTCCCGCCCCGTCCGGAATCACACACTCGACCAGTGAGAACTCACCGTTGCTCTGAGCCTTCGACATGATCGTGGTGTAGGTGTGACCATCCAGAAAAACGGCAGTTCCGCCGTCCGCCGGGACATGAACCGGCCTGACTTCTTCCGACATGCTGATCTGTCTGCTTTCTGTCGCGTTCAGGAGAGACGGTCCGAAGGATGTCACAATGATCGCCCAGACACACTGTTTGTGACTTCGACCAACCATTTTCCGCTGTCAGGATGTGTGTGTACGGGTCATCGCCCGCCGCCGACCTTCGGTTTCGTCTCAGTGGTTGGATGTTCAACATGACTCGACGGATCTTCATCGACAAGCAGAGCCCCAAGGCCTACCACGCGCTGGTCCAGACGTCCGAGGCCGTGCGGGCGACCGCCGCGGAGGCCGGTCTGGAGCGCACCGTCGTGGAACTGGTCAACTTGCGCGTCTCGCAGCTCAACGGCTGTGCGTTCTGTCTCGACGTGCACACGAAGGCCGCCCTGCGCGCGGGCGAGGACACCCGGCGGCTGGCCGTCCTCGCGGCCTGGCGGGACACCGAGCTGTTCACTCCCCTGGAGCGCGCGGCCCTGGCGCTCGCGGAGGTCACCACCGTGCTGTCCGACGCGGCCGCGCAGGAGGCCGCCTACGAGGACGCCCGTCAGGCGCTCACCGAGGACCAGATCTCGGCGGTGATCTGGGTGGCCGTCACCATCAACGCCTTCAACCGGGTGTCCGTCCTCAGCAAGCACCCCGTGCACTGAGTCCGACTCGCCGACCGACGCCCGCTGTCACAGTCGGCGACCCGGATCGTCACCGCCGACGCCCGGGCCCACGGCGTCGATCTGCGCACCACGTCCCGCGACCGGACTCCGTCACAGGGAGCTGCGCGGGACCGTCACCACGTGCTTGCCCACGGCGCCGCCGCGCTCGAACGCCTCGTGCGCGGCGGCGATGTCCGCGAGCGGGTACACCCTGTCGACCACCGGGCGCAGCGCACCCGACGTGACATGGCCGGCCACATCGCGCAGCACGGAGGTTTCGGGGTTGGCGCTGAAGGTGCGGATGCGGCGGGAGCCGTGCACGCTCGACGCGGCGATCGCGGCCAGCGCCGACGGGGAGAGTCCGACGGTGACCATGCGGCCGCCCTTCGCCAATCGGCTCCGGTAGCAGTGCAGTTCCGTGCCGACGGTGTCGACGATGACATCGAACGGCCCGATCCGCTCCGAGGCGGTGGAGCGACGGTCCAGCACCTCGTCGGCGCCGAGGTCGGTGAGATGCTCGGCATACCGGTCGCGGGCCAGCGCGGTCACATGGGCGCCCATGGCGTGCGCCAACTGCACGGCGGCCGTGCCGACTCCGCCGGCCGCGCCCCGCACCAGGACCCGCTCCCCGTCCGCGAGGTGCACGCTGTCGCGCAGCGCGATCAGCGCCGTGGCACCCGCGACCACCAGGGACGCCGCCTCGACCGACGAGAGGTCCGCCGGGGCGGGCGAGACACGGTCCGTGGACACCACGACGTACTCGGCCGCACCGGCGACGGAGTGCCGCTGCCGGGGATGCACCATGCCCCACACCCGGTCCCCCACCCGGTAGCCCTCGACACCGGCGCCGGTCGCGGCAACGGTGCCCGCGAAGTCCAGCCCCGTACCGATCGGGAACCGGCGTCCCGACACCATCTTCACCTGCCCCGCGCGGACGATGACGTCGTGCCCGTTCACGCTGGTCGCCTCGACCGACACCAGTACCTCACCCGCGCCGGGAGCGGGACGATCCACTTCATTGATCCGCAGGACGTCCGCGGTACCGAAACTCATGATCTGAACGGCCTTCATCTCTTTGTTCCTTCCGTGACCGGTTGTGGTGCGTCCGATGCTGGACCCCGCACGCGGCATCACGGTCGTCCTGCTTTTCCTGGGTCCGGCAGACCCACCCTCGCGGGCCGCACCGGCGGCATACTGTCGCCATGAGCGACGCCCCCAGACGCGAACTCGCGGAGTTTCTCCGCACCCGCCGGACTCGGCTGCGGCCGGCGGACGTCGGGCTGGAGCCCGGCCCGCGGCGGCGCGTCGCCGGGCTGCGGCGCGAGGAGTTGGCTCTGCTCGCGGGGGTGAGTTCGGACTACTACCAGCGCATGGAGCAGGGACGTGACGTCCGGCCCTCCGAGCAGGTGCTGGATGCCCTCGCGCGTGCCCTGAACTTCTCCGCCGAGGAGTCCCGGCACCTGCACAGCCTCGCGGCCGCCGCACGTACCCCGGGCCGCTTGCCGCGTTCGTACGAACCGGAGGAAGTCCCGGACACCACGCTCCGGTTGCTGCGCACCATGGCCTCGCCCGCTCTGGTCGTCGGTCGTTTCCTGGACGTGCTGGCCTGGAACCCGTTCGGTGGTGCCCTGCTGGGCGAGTTCACCAGCCGGCCGCAGCGGGAGCGGAACCTGCTGGCACTGTTCCTGCGCCCCGAGGCCGACCGGACCTGCCCGAACCGGGCGGCCACCGTCGCCGAACTGGTCGGGATGCTGCGGACCCAGGTCGCCGCCGATCCCGACCACCCGCGCGCGGTCGAGCTGGTGGGTGAACTCGCCGTCCGCAGCGACGAGTTCGCCGCGCTGTGGGCCCTCCACGACGTGGAGGAACCGACCCGCGGCCGGATGCGCCTCAACCACCCCCAGGTCGGCGAACTGAACCTGGACTGGGACGTCTACCTGATTCCGGGCAACCCTGGTCCCGCGCTCTTGGTCTGCACCGCGGCCGAGGGCAGCCCCGACGCCGAGCGACTCCACCTGCTCGCCAGTCGGCTGGACGCTCGCTGACCCGCCACGGAGTCCGATCCCGCGGGCCGGTTCGAGCGTGGAACGATGCGCACCCTCGCCGGAGTGGGTTTCCTCGGCCGATGCGATGGTGATGGGGACATCAGTCGGTGCGGGCTCACCGCGTCGAGGCGATCAGGCGGCCGACGAAGCCGTCGCGGATGAGGGATTCGCACGCCGCACGCACGTCCTCCGGGACGGATCCTCAGCGAGAGGGCAGGCTGGCAGACCTCAACCGCTGCTCCCTGGAGGTACGTCGATGTCGCAGCTCCCCAGTTCGGACGATCAGGGATCGCGCATCGGACGCAGTTCCCCGGAATCCGTCAACGCCGGTGCCTGGCAGGCCTACGCCGCGCATCATCTGCGGCGCGGCACGGTCCTGGCGGAGGCGGAGCGGATCGACTGGGGGTTCCCGGACGCGGGGCCCGACGACGCCTTCCTCGGGGAGTTGAAGGGGCGGCGTGTCCTGGACCTCGGCTGCGGCACGGCCCGGCACGCGGCGCGGCTGGTCCGGGTGCACGAGGCCGTCGTCGACGCCGTCGACGCCGCGCCCGGCCAGATCGAGCGGGCCCGGGCCCGGTACGGTGCCCTGCCCGGGCTGCGCCTCCTCCATGCCGACGCCGTCGCTCACCTGCGGGCGGCTGCGCAGCCGTACGACGTGATCTACTCCGTCAACGCCGTCCCGTTCATCGACCCACGACGGCTGCTGCCCGCCCTGGCGACCGCGCTCGCCCCCGGCGGGACGCTGTGCTTCTCCGTGCTGCACACCAACTCCCGGGGCGACGGGCCCACTTCGGAGCTCGTGGCCCGGCCGGAGACCCTGCGGTTCGCGGGCGGCGGCGAGACGACGGTCCGGATGTGGGTGCCTGCCCCCGAGGTGTGGGAGGCGCTGCTCGCCGATCACGGGCTGCGCGTCGAGGAGGTGGTACCGGTGACGGCACCCGCCCCGGCCGCCCCCGCGGACCCGGCCGGCTCCTCGCATCCTGCCGATCCCGCCGCCTACCGGGTCTTCCGGGCGCGGCGCCCGCTGCGGGTCGCCGCCCGCCCCCGCACCGACCTCCCGCCCGTGGCGCACGCGGCGCTCGGCGTCGGCGCCGTCCTGCACGGCCCCCGAGGACTGCTCCTGGGCCGGCACCGCCGGGGCACCTGGGAGCTGCCCGGCGGCACGGTGGAACCCGGCGAGTCGCTCCAGGAGACGGTCGTGCGGGAGCTGCGGGAGGAAACCGGGCTGCGGGCGGACCCCTCGGACGTGCGCCTGCTGGGCACGCTCCTCGACCAGGTCGACGGGGTCGTGCGGATGACGGTCGGAGCCGTCGTCACCGCCTGGGAGGGCGAACCGGCCGACCAGCCCGGCGAGAGCGTCGGCGACTGGCGCTGGTACGCCCTGGACTGCCTGCCGCCGTCCCTGTTCGTGTGCAGCGCCCAGTCCCTCACCGCCTGGCGCCCCGATCTGCCGATCGACCACGCGCCGGCCCACTTCACCCCGTTCGACGGCAACTCGGCGCGCCCGCAGGACCAGTGACGCCACGGAGCCGGACCGCCGAGCAGAACGGCCGAGCAGCGCACCCCGGATCGCGCGTTTCCTCACTCGTTCGCGTGGTGTTCACGTCCACCCCCTGACGGTCGTCACCGCGGACCGTGAGAAAGTTGCGAGCCGAAACTACCCAGGGGGGTCTGTGACACGACATCAGAACGGGTCCGGGGTGCGCAGAAGGTCTCTGTCGCTGCTCGTCGCCCTCGGCACAGTGGCCGGTGCGACCTTCGCGGGGGCGGCCACGGCCGACGCCGCGACCTGGACCACCGTGGCGGCAGGCGTGGCGTACCGACAGTACGACCTTCAGGCGGCCGCCGGGAAGACGCATGTGCACGTGCTCAGCGTCGACCTCGCCAACACGCACGTGCGCCTGGGGCTGTTGTACCCGGGGGCCGTCGCGGCCCGCTCGGGCGTCTCCACGATGGCGAACAAGCAGAAGGCCGTCGCCGGCATCAACGGCGACTTCTTCAACATCAGCGAGGTGCAGCATCCGGGCGTCACCGCGACCGGGGCGAGCGTGGGGCCGGCGATCGCGAACGGGAAGGCGCTGAAGAGCGCGGTCCCGAACGCGCAGCGGTTCGGCCCCGAACTCCCGCCGGGCACCAACACCCGGGCCGTGGTCGGCGTCGGCGCCGACGGCAAGGCCCGGGTCGACAGCCTGTCCCTCAACGGGACTTTCACCACGGTGGGGCGGCGGCTGCCGTTGGGCGGCGTCAACCAGTACGCGCTGCCGGAGAACTCCGTCGGCGCGTTCACCTCCGACTGGGGCAGCGTCTCGCGGAAGCGGGCCACCTGCGGCACGGACACCGAACGGGCCGCGGCGTGCAGCACCAGCACCTACGAGGTGACGGTCAAGAAGGGCCGGGTCGTGTCGACCTCGGCCACGCCCGGCAGCGGCGCCATCGCGGTCGGCACCACGGTCCTCGTCGGGCGGGAGGCGGGCGCGCAGCGCCTGCGGAAGTTCGTCAAGGGGCAGCGGGTGGCGGTGCGGTACGGGCTGACGTCCGCCTCGCAGCCGGCGTACAGCTTCGCCGTCGGCGGCTACCCGATCCTGTCGGGCAGCACGCCGCCGGCCGGTCTGGACGCGTCGGTCTCGGCCGTGCGGACGGCCGTGGGCATCGCCGCCGGCGGGAAGAGGGTGTTCCTGTTCGCGCTGGACGGCGCCACCGCGTACCGCAGAGGCCTGACCATCGCCGAGGTCGCCGCCGCGCTCAAGAGCCTCGGCGCGACCGAGGGCTTCAGTCTGGACGGCGGCGGCTCGTCGACCCTGGTGGCCCGTCCGGCGGGCGCGACCAAGGTGACGGTCCGCAACCACCCGTCCGACGGTTCCGAGCGCCCGGTGTCGAACGGCATCGGGGTCTTCACCAAGTAGCCGTCCGGGTCAGGCGTGACCCCGCAGTGGCCTCACGGTCGAAGGCTGCCGACGATGTCGGCGGTCGCCGTGAGGCCGCTGCGGATGGTAGGAGCCATGCTGGTGCCGGCCAGGAAGAACCCGAGCAGCAGGCAGACCAGCGCGTGCGAGACCTTCAGTCCGCCGTTGCGCATGAAGATCACCGCCAGGATCAGCAGCAACAGCACCACGGAAATCGAAATGGCCATCGTCAACCTCCTCCGCCACGTCCGTTTTCGCGGCATTCGGCCGCAAGTGTGGCGTAACGGAGGTTTCGTCCGTGCGGCTGAGCCGTCCGCCGAACGAGTGGTGTCGGAGGACCGGTGTCACGCCGCCGCTCGACGGGGGTCGAGGAAGGCCTCCAGGCCGGCCAGGTCGTCGGTGTTGAGGTAGTCGACCTCCGCGGCGAGGAGTTCGGCCCACAGCGCGTCCCGGGCGGGACCGGCGAGATCCGGCGTGGCCCAGAACCGCACCTGCTGCCCGCGCGCGTGGGCGGTCCTCACGATGCTCCGCAGCTTCTGCCGTTCCGCTTCGGGGAAGGCCCCGACGCCGAGCCAGGTGAAGTTGAGCGTCCAGTTGTCGCTGATGAGCGAGGCGAACGACGCCTCGGAGGCGCCGAGGTCGACGAGTCGGCCGTCGTAGAAGGCCCGGCGGACGGTCTGCGCCTCCATGGGCGTACGGGCGGCGCGGTCGCCCGAGATGACGGCGGTGACCGGGCCGGCGTGCACACGACCGTTGACGTAGGTCGTGAACAGGCCCTTGTAGTGCCCCAGTTGACGGTCGAGTTCGAGGTATGTCGAGGAGCCTTCGGTCTTGATGTCGATGAGCAGCTGCAGGGGCTTGCGGTAACCCCGGTACACCGAACCGTGGTTGGCCTTCACCCGGGCGGCGAGCGGGGCGAGATAGAGGGACTCCAGGGTGCGCGTGGGGTCGAGCCGGTCCGCCGAGTGGGCGACGAGGAGTTCGCCGTCGACGAGGAAGATGTCGGCCTCGACGCTGCCGAAGCGGTGGTCGAGCGCGTCGAAGAGGGGGCGGGGGTGCTCGTAGTCGTTGTGGGCGTGGGCGCGCCACAGCGGGCGGGCGCCGCGCTTGTCCCCGTCGGCGAAGGCACTGCCGGCGGGCGGGGCGAGCACCGCGGCGAGCGTGGCTCCGAAGGTCGTGAGGGCTCTGCGGCGGGTGAAGGCGACCATCTCGTTCCTCCCTGTGGGGCGGGTCTGGACCACAGGGAGTATGAGGCGGTCCGGACGCCAACGAACCCGTACATGCAAGGAGTTGGCCGGACCGCCGTCGCGTGTTCACTCCTTCCGCGCAGCCGCACGAAAAAGCCCGCCCCTGGTGGGGCGGGCTTTACCGGACGCCGGTACCGGGTGTCGGGTTTCGGTCAGGGCGCCGACAGGTCGACCAGTTCGGCCAGGGCCGCCCGGTGGGCGCCCGCCGTGCCGTAGGCGATCGAGTCGGCCTTGGCCCGCTTGAGGTTGAGGTGGACCGGGTGCTCCCACGTCATGCCGATGCCGGCGTGCAGTTGCAGCGCCTCCTCGGCGGCCCGTACGGCGACGGGCGCCGCGTAGGCCTGGGCGACGGCGACGGCCACGTCGACATCCGAGCCGCCCGCGAGCGCGTCGGCCGCGTTCCGCGCCGCGGCCCGCAGGTTGACGACCTCCAGCCACAGCTGAGCCAGCCGGTGCTTGACCGCCTGGAAGCCGCCGACCGGCCGGTTGAACTGGTTGCGCTCCTTGAGATAGCGCACGGTCTCGGTCAACGCCCAGTCGGCGAGCCCGAGTTGCTCGGAGGCGAGCAGTCCGGCGCCGGCCCGCAGGGCACGCCGGACGGCAGGTCCGGCGTCGCCGAGGCGACGGCCGGGGGCGCCGGTGAGGGTGACCGTGGCAAGGGGACGGGTCAGGTCGAAGGAGATCTGCGGGGTGACGGTCACGGCGGAGGCGTCGACCGCGTACAGCCCGCCGTCGTCCGCCGGCACCAGCAGCACGTCGGCGACGACCGCGTCCGCGATGCCGGTCAACTCGCCCTGGAGCAGCCCGCCTTCGACGCGTACGGCCTGGAAGTCGGCGCCCGGTGCGAGGTGCAGCCCCACGGCGAGCGCGCCGATCGTGCGCCCGGACGCGAGCCGACCGAGCAGCTCTTCGTCCCCGACGGCCAGCAGCGCCTCGGTGGCGACCACGGCACTGGTCAGGTACGGCACGGGGGCGACCGCGCGCCCCAACTCCTCCAGGACCACGGCGACTTCGCGATGCGTGGCACCCTGACCGCCCTGCGCCTCGGGCACCAGCAGGCCCGCGAGGCCCATCCCGTCGGAGAGCGCCTTCCAGGCCGCGAGGTCGTGCGGTGCGTCCGACTCCGTGCGCGCGATGACTCCGGGCGCGTCGCAGTGGTCGGCGAGCAGGTCGCGCACCGCGGACCGCAGCGCCTCTTCCTCCTCGGAGTAGAGGAGATCCGGCTCGGTGCTCATCGGGCGAGGTCCTTCCAGGCGACGTCCTTGTCGGTGCGCGGCTCGGACGGCAGGCCCAGGACGCGCTCGGCGACGATGTTCAGCAGGACCTCGCTGGTCCCGCCCTCGATGCTGTTGCCCTTGGAGCGGAGATAGCGGTACCCGGCGTCCCGGCCGGTGAAGTCCACGAGCTCCGGGCGGCGCATGGTCCAGTCGTCGTACAACAGGCCCTCCTCGCCGCGGAGTTCGACCTCCAGGCCGCTGATCTCCTGGTTGAGGCGGGCGAAGGCGAGCTTCATGCCGGCGCCCTCGGGGCCGGGCTGGCCCTGGGCGAGCTGCTGGCGCAGGCGTTCGCCGGTGAGCCGGGCGACCTCGGCCTCCACCCACAGCTTCAGCAGCCGCTGGTGCAGGTCGTGGGTGCGCAGCTCGGGGCGCTCGCGCCAGGTCTTCGAGACCGGGCCGATCATGCCGCCCTCGCGGGGCAGCCGCATGCCGCCGATGGCGACGCGCTCGTTGTTGAGGGTGGTCTGCGCGACCCGCCAGCCGTCGCCGACGTCGCCGAGCCGCCGTGCGTCGGGGATGCGGACGTCGGTGAGGAAGACCTCGTTGAACTCGGCCTCGCCGGTGATCTGGCGCAGCGGACGGACCTCGACGCCGGGGTCGGTCATGTCGCAGAGGAAGTAGGTGATGCCCGCGTGCTTGGGCAGGTCCGGGTCGGTGCGGGCGATGAGGATGGCCCAGCGGGCGAGATGAGCGCTGGACGTCCACACCTTCTGCCCGTTGACGACCCAGCTCTCGCCCTCACGGACGGCGCGCGTGCCGAGGGCGGCCAGGTCGGAGCCGGCGCCCGGCTCGCTGAACAGCTGGCACCAGACCTCCTCGCCCACCCACAGGGGCCGCAGGAAGCGCTGTTTCTGCTCCTCGGTGCCGTACTTCAGGATCGTCGGCGCGGCCATGCCGAGGCCGATGCCGATGCGCCGCGGGTCGTTGTCGGGGGCGTCCGCGGCCGTCAGTTCGGCGTCCACGACGACCTGGAGGGAGCGGGGCGCGCCCAGTCCGCCGAGGCCCTCGGGGTAGTGCACCCAGGCGAGCCCGGCGTCGAAGCGGGCCTTGAGGAAGTCCGCGCGGTCGGTCGTGGCGGGCGGGTGCGAGGCCAGCAACTCCTGGGTGCGGCGGCGCAGTTCGGCTGCGTCGACGGTCATACGGCGGCTCCGTTCTCAAGCGACGGCACCACGACGACCCGGCCGGTGGTGACGCCGTCGGCGAGCCGCTGCACGGCGGCCGCGGCCCCGTCGAGCGGCACGCGCTCGCTGACCAGCGGCCGGATCGCGCCCCGGGTGGCCAGCTCGGTGAGCTGTTCGTGGCAGTGCTGGACCAGCTTCGGGTTCTTGGTGTTGTACAGGCCCCAGTGCAGGCCGAGGATCGAGTAGTTCTTGACGAGGGCGTGGTTCAGCGCGGGGCTCGGGATGGTTCCGCTCGCGAAGCCGACGACCACGATCCGGCCCTCGAAGGCGACGACCTTGGTGGACTGGGTGTAGGCCTCGCCTCCGACCGGGTCGTAGATGACGTCGGCGCCCCGGCCGCCGGTCGCCTCCTTGACTGCGCCGATCACGTTCTCGGCGCGCCGGTCGATGACGAGGTCGCAGCCCAGCTCCCGGGCCACGGCCGCCTTCCCGGCACCGCCCACGACGCCGATGACGGTCGCGCCGGCCGCCTTCCCGAGCTGTACGGCGGCGCTGCCGACCCCGCCCGCGGCGGCGTGCACGAGGAGCGTCTCGCCGGCCTCCAGGCGGGCCCTGCGGTGCAGGCCGAACCAGCCCGTCTGGTAGCCGATGTGCAGGGCGGCGGCCTCGGCGTCGTCCAGCGACTCGGGGGCGGGCAGCAGGGCGGCGGCGTCCGCGAGGGCGTACTCGGCGAAACCGCCGTACGGCAGGGCCGGGTTGGCGATGACGCGCCGGCCGTCCTCGGTCTCGCCGCAGATCTCCACGCCCGGGGTGAACGGCAGCGGCGGCTGCACCTGGTAGTGGCCCCGGACCATCAGCGCGTCGGGGAAGTTGATGTTCGCGGCGCGCACCCTGAGCAGGACCTGGCCGTCGCCGGGGGTGGGCCGCTCCACGTCCTGGAGCCGCATCACCTCGCTCGGCTCGCCGTTCTCGTGCACCTGCCATGCCTGCATGCGGAGCCTCCACGGGACTGCGTCGTCCGACCGGCGGACTGACCGGTTCGACAGCATACTAAGCGGTCGCTTGCCAGGAGGGAACAGGTGACGGCGGAAGAGTCGCCTCCGTCACCCCTGCCGGGGCTTCGCCCGGACATGCATCCGCTCCCCCTGCGGCCCGAACAGGCTGAGGAACTCCACCGGCCCCTCCCCCGTCGACCCGAACCAGTGCGGCACCCGGGTGTCGAACTCGGCGGCCTCCCCCGTCTCCAGCACCACGTCATGCTCCCCCAGCACGCACCGGAGCCGCCCGGACATCACGTACAGCCACTCGTAGCCCTCATGGGTGCGCGGATCGGGCTCCTCCTCGCGCTGCGGCACCAGCACCTTGAAGGCCTGGAGGCCGCCGGGCTGGCGGCTGAGCGGCCAGAAAGTGCGCCCGTGCCGCACCAGCGGCTTGCCCCGCACCCGGGGGTCGCCGACCGACGGCGCCCCCACCAGCTCGTCCAGCGGCACCTGGTGGGCCCGGGCGATCGGCAGCAGCAGCTCCAGGCTGGGCTTGCGCAGACCCGACTCCAGCCGCGAGAGGGTGCTGACCGAGATCCCGGTGGACCCGGACAGCGCCGCGAGCGTCACCTCCCGGTCCTTCCGGATCCGCCGCAGCCTCGGGCCGACCTCCGCGAGAACGTCATCGGTAGTCATGTCTCCATCTTGCCGAATCGGCAAAGATGTTTGTCAATCCCGCAGCTGTCCGGCGACCGTGGCCGTGGAGGTGGTCACCGTGACCGAGAAGCAGGACGAGACGCCCGACGAGAAGTACGAAGTGATCGTGGTCGGCGGCGGCGCCGCGGGCCTGTCCGCCGCGCTCGTGCTGGGCCGCGCCCGGCGCCGGACGCTGGTCGTCGACGCGGGCGAGCCGCGCAACGCGCCCGCCGCGCACATGCAGGGCTTTCTGTCCCGGGACGGGATGCCGCCCGCCGAGTTCCTCGCCGTCGGCCGCGAGGAGATCGCCCGGTACGGCGTTCGGCTGGTCCACGACCGGGCGGTGGACGCCACCGGGGACGACGGCGAGGGCTTCGCCGTCCGGCTGGCCGGAGGGCGGACCGCGCACGCCCGGCAGCTCGTCGTCGCGACCGGTCTGAAGGACGAGCTGCCGCCGGTCGAGGGCGTCGCCGAACGCTTCGGCCGGGACGTGATCCACTGTCCGTACTGCCACGGCTGGGAGGTCCGCGACCAGGCCTTCGGCGTACTGGCGACGACCCCGATGAGCGTCCACCAGGCGCTGATGGTGACCCAGTGGTCGAAGGACGTCACCCTGTTCCTGCACACGGTCGCCGAGGCCGACCTGACCGACGAGGACCGGCGCAGGCTGGCCGCGGCCGGCGTGGACGTCGTCCCGGGCGAGGTGGCCGGGCTGGTCGTCGAGGACGACCGGCTCACCGGGGTCCGGTGCACGGACGGCCGGGTGTTCGACCGTGAGGTGCTGTTCGTGGCGCCCCGGGCGGTGCCGCGGACGGACCTCCTGTCCCGGCTGGGCGCCGAGATGAGCGAGACGCCCTTCGGCGCCTACCCCGTGGTGGACGGACGGGGGCTGACCACCGTGCCCGGCCTCTGGGCGGCGGGCAACGCGTCCGGGTTCGCCGAGCAGGTCGTGAACGCGGCCAGCCGCGGCTACCGGGCCGGGGCCGCCGTCAACGGCGAGCTGCTGATGACGGACCTCGACGCGGAGGCCGCCCGCTGAGCGCCCGGGCGCATCAGGCTGCGGTTCGGCAGCGCCCCCAAGGGGCGCGGGGAACTGCGCGAGCAGCCACAACGCGCCCGCAGACGAAAAGCGACCCGTTCCTCGGCGGGTAAAACAGCGGAGCGCGCCGCACCATGGCTGCATGCTGCTGACCCGGCTCGCCGACGTGTCCCGGGAGGTCGCCGCCGCCTCGGCGCGCTCCCGCAAGATCGCCCTGCTCGCCGAGCTCTTGCGGGACGCGGAGCCGGACGACGTGCCGATCGTCATCCCCTACCTGGCCGGGCGGCTCCCCCAGGGCCGCCTGGGCGTCGGCTGGAAGGTGCTGAGCCGTCCGGTCGCCCCGGCCGACGCGCCGACCCTGACCGTGCGCGAGGTGGACGCCCGCCTCACCGAGCTCGGCGCGGTGGCGGGCCCCGGCTCCCAGGCCGAACGGACCCGCCTGGTGGGCGAGTTGATGGCCGCGGCCACCGCGGACGAGCAGCGCTTCCTGTTCGGCCTGCTCACCGGCGAGGTCCGGCAGGGCGCCCTGGACGCCGTCGCCGTGGAGGGCCTGGCCCAGGCGACCGGGGCGCCCGCACCGGACGTGCGGCGGGCGGTGATGCTGGCCGGCTCGCTGCAGACGGTGGCGCAGGCGCTGCTCGCGGACGGCCCCCCGGCGCTGGCGGCGTTCCGGCTCACCGTCGGCCGTCCGGTCCTGCCGATGCTCGCGCACACCGCGTCCTCCGTCACCGAGGCCGTCGGCAAGCTCGGCGCCTGCGCGGTGGAGGAGAAGCTGGACGGCATCCGCGTCCAGGTGCACCGCGACGGCGACGACGTCCGCCTCTACACCCGCACACTCGACGACATCACCGACCGCCTGCCCGAAGTGACGGACGCGGCCAGGCGGTTGGCCGGGTCGCGGTTCATCCTGGACGGCGAGGTCATCGCCTTCGACGAGACCGGACGCCCCCGCTCGTTCCAGGCCACCGCCGGCCGGGTCGGCTCCCGGGTGGACGTGCCGGCGGCGGCCGCGGCGGTCCCGGTCTCCCCCGTCTTCTTCGACGTCCTGTCCGTGGACGGCCGGGACCTGCTCGACCTGCCCCTGACCGAACGGCACGCGGAGCTGGCCCGGCTGGTGCCCGAGCCGATGCGGGTGCGCCGGAGCGTCGTCGCCGGCCCCGGCGAGGTCGAGGCGGCGCAGGAGTTCTCCCGGCAGACCTTGCTGCGCGGCCACGAGGGAGTCGTGGTCAAGGCCCTCGACGCGCCCTACAGCGCGGGACGTCGCGGGGCGTCCTGGCTGAAGGTCAAGCCGGTGCACACCCTCGACCTCGTCGTCCTGGCCGTCGAACGCGGCCACGGCCGCCGCACCGGCAAGCTCTCCAACCTGCACCTCGGCGCCCGCACGGCCGACGGCGCCTTCGCGATGCTCGGCAAGACCTTCAAGGGCATGACCGACGCGATGCTCACCTGGCAGACGGAACGCCTCCAGCGGCTCGCCGTGCAGGACGACGGCCGGGTGGTGACCGTCCGCCCCGAACTCGTGGTCGAGATCGCCTACGACGGCCTGCAGCGCTCCACCCGCTACCCGGCCGGCGTCACCTTGCGCTTCGCCCGGGTGGTCCGGTATCGGGAGGACAAGCGGCCGGAGGAGGCCGACACCGTGGAGACCCTGCTGGCCGCACACCCGGAGGTACACCCGTGACCCAGAAGCGCAGCGCCGGGCTCCTGCTGTTCCGACGCCGCGAGAACGGCGTCGAGGTGCTGCTCGGCCATATGGGCGGGCCGTACTTCGCGAAGAAGGACGCGGGCGCCTGGGGCGTCCCCAAGGGCGAGTACGAGCCCGACGAACCCGCCTGGGAGGCCGCCCGGCGCGAGTTCCGGGAGGAGCTCGGGCTGGCCCCGCCCGACGGCGAGGCGATCGCGCTCGGGGATGTCCGCCAGCACAACGGCAAGATCGTCACCGTATGGGCGATCGAGGCGGACCTCGATCCGGCGGCGATGACGCCCGGCACGTTCACGATGGAGTGGCCGCCCCGGTCGGGCCGTACGCAGGAGTTCCCGGAGCTGGACCGGGTGGCGTGGCTCGGGGTCGAGCGCGCCCGCGAGCTGATCGTCCCGGCGCAGGCCGCGTTTCTCGACCGGCTGACGGAGCACTCGGGCTGAAGCGGACCCGCGAACCCGCGGACCCGCACGCGTTGCGGCCCCGGGTCCGGCGCGGGAAGGTCGAAGCACGGTCAGTTCTCCAGGAGGTCGGTCATGCCCATCGCGACGGTGAATCCGGCCAGCGGCGAGACGCTTCGGACGTACGAGGCCATGGACGAGGAGGAGCTGGAGCGCCGGCTCCAGCTCGCCGAGGCCACGTTCCGCACGTACCGGACGACGACGTACGCCGAACGCGCCCGTCTGCTGCACCGGGCCGCCGATCTGCTGGACGAGGACCGGGCCGACATCGGCCGGGTCATGACGACCGAGATGGGCAAGCCCGTGAAGCAGGCGCGCGCGGAGGCCGCGAAGTGCGCCAAGGCGATGCGCTGGTACGCCGAGCACGCGGCGGAGCTGCTCGCCGACGAGGAGCCGGCCGTCGCCGACGTGAAGGACTCCGGCGCGGCGCGCGTCCTGGTCCGGTACCGGCCGCTGGGGCCGGTGCTCGCGGTGATGCCGTGGAACTTCCCGCTCTGGCAGGTGGTCCGGTTCGCCGCGCCGGCGCTGATGGCGGGCAACGTGGGCCTGCTCAAACACGCCTCGAACGTCCCGCAGACCGCCCTGTACCTGGAGGACCTGTTCCACCGGGCCGGCTTCGCCGAGGGCTGCTTCCAGACCCTGCTCGTCGGTTCGGGGGCGGTGGACGACATCCTGCGCGACGAGCGCGTCCGGGCGGCGACGCTGACCGGGAGCGAGCCCGCCGGGCGGGCGGTCGCCTCCACCGCCGGGGAGATGGTCAAGAAGACGGTGCTGGAGCTGGGCGGCAGCGACCCGTACGTCGTGATGCCGTCGGCGGACGTCGACCGGGCGGCACAGCTCGCGGTGACCGCGCGCGTGCAGAACAACGGGCAGTCGTGCATCGCCGCCAAGCGGTTCATCGTTCACACGGACGTGTACGACGACTTCGCCGCCCGGTTCGTGGCGGGCATGGCGGCGCTGAAGGTCGGCGACCCGCTCCAGGAGGACACGGAGGTCGGGCCGCTGGCGAGCGAGCAGGGGCGGGCGGACCTGGAGGAGCTGGTGGACGACGCGCGGCGCGCCGGGGCCGATGTGCTGTGCGGGGGCGAGCGGCCCGACGGGCCCGGCTGGTACTACCCGCCGACCGTCCTCGCCGGTGTCACCCGCGAGATGCGCATCCACCGCGAGGAGGCGTTCGGGCCGGTCGCGACGCTGTACCGGGCGGGCGACCTGGACGAGGCGGTCCTCATCGCCAACGACTCGCCGTTCGGCCTGAGCTCCAACGTGTGGACGCGCGAGGAGGCCGAGGTCGACCGGTTCGTCCGGGATCTGGAGGCCGGCGGAGTGTTCGTCAACGGGATGACCGCGTCCCATCCGGGGTTCCCGTTCGGCGGGGTGAAGCGGTCCGGATACGGCCGTGAGCTGTCCGGGCACGGAATCCGCGAGTTCTGCAACATCACCACGGTTTGGCACGGTGTGTGAGCGCCGCGCGGCTACGATCCCGGGTGTGAACCGCGAAGTGACTCTGCCTCTGATCGTCGACGACCGCGGGACCTTGCAGGTGGCCGCGGCCGACGTGAGCAAGCTGCTCCGCACCCTGGGAGGTCGGTGGCTGCATCTTGTCGAGGCCGGGGCCGACGGCCTCGACGAGGACACCGTCGCCGCGTTGACGATCGAGCTGGCGAAACTCGCCGATCGGATCGACGTGGCGTGCATCGCCCACAGCAGCGGAAGCGCGTCGTAGCCGTCGCGTGCAGGGGAGCGCCGCCGAGCGGTGCTCCCCTTCGCTACTTCACGGTGCCCGCGAAGATGGCCGTCTCGGATTCGTAGTCCGGAGCCACCTCGATCTGGAGGTACTTCTCGGTCTTGGGGAGTTCGCAGCCCCAGGTGAACGAGAGCGAGCGGCCGGCCAGGACGTTGGTGTCGGGGGTGCCGTCGAGGCCGTCGTCGAAGATGGCCTCGCCCTCCTTGCCCTCGTCGCCGTAGGCGCAGTTCACGGTCATGCCGGTCGCGTCGAAGGTGCTCTTCGAGCTGTTGACGAGCTTGATCGTGAACTTGACGTAGGGCGTGTTCTCGGGGGACGCGTAGTCGTGGGAGACCCCCCGGGAGAACTTCGACAGGCTGATCTCCACGTCGTTCTCGTAGGCGACGGTGTCCGAGAGCGTGTAGGCGCCGTCCTCGGTCTCCTCGGCGGCCGGCTCGTCGGCGGTGTCCGTCTCGGCGCCCGCTCCGGTGTCCTCGGCGAGTTCCGTCCGGGTGACGGTGACGGTGGGCGCGGCCTTGGCCCCGTCGTCGCCGCTCCCGGTGACGGCCACGGTGACGAGGGACGCCAGGACCGCGGCGGCCACGGCCGCGGCCCCCGCGACGAGGACCGTGTTCGTCTTCCTCGGCGGCGGAGGCGGCGGCGGCGGGAACTGCGGCCCGTAACCGGGCATCGGTGGCGGCGGTGGCGGTGGCGTGAAGTCGTTGCTCATGGTCCCCCCACAGGACTGTTCCGTTGAAGGATGAATCATCCTTTAGCGGAGTGTAGTGGCCCGGTCGCCCCGCGACGATCAAGCCACCGTCCTGCGCTCTCGCCGCCCCGCGCGCTAGATGAATGAGTCCAAGGGGTGTCGTTGCGGTCAGTGATCGTAGGCGGTCAGCGACCGTTTGATCGGTTGCCCGGTTTTGTCGTTGTGCCAG